>JAUSPL010000009.1 GCA_030656535.1 Gemmobacter sp. | reverse complement strand
CGGCCTCGACCTCATCGCCCCGCATGAAAAGGGTCTGGTTGCCACGGATCACGTCCATGATCAGCCGCTCATAGGCGTCAGGCATATCGGTGCCATCATCGCCCAGCGCCTTGGCAAACGACATGTCCAAAGGAACCTGCACCAGCCGCATGCCACCAGGGCCGGGCTCTTTGATCATGACCGAAAGCGTCATGCCCTCATTGGGCTGCAAGCGGATCACAAGGACGTTTTCCCGCCATCCGGGTGCGTCATCAAAGATGGAGTGCGGGGGTTCCTTGAACGTCACCACAATTTCCGATTCCCGCGCACGCAACCGCTTTCCGGTCCGCAGATAGAACGGTGTCCCTTTCCACCGCCAGTTCGACACGTTGCATTTCAGCGCGATAAAGCTCTCGACCTGGCTATTCTGGTTCTCCACGTCAGCCAGATAGCCGGGCTGCCCGGCCCCGGCCAGATACTGTCCGCGCACGATGTCGTCGGGCGCCACGGGATCAAGCGCGCGGATTACCTTGAGCTTTTCATCACGCACCGCATCAGGGTCGAAATGATAGGGCGGCTCCATCGCGATCAGACACAACAGCTGCATCATGTGGTTTTGCACCATGTCCCGCATCGCGCCGGACTTGTCATAATACGATCCCCGGCCGCCGACTCCGACCGTTTCTGCAACCGTGATTTGCACATGGTCAACATACTGAGCATTCCACAGAGGCTCAAAAAGAATGTTGGCAAATCGAACCGCCATCAGGTTCTGAACGGTTTCCTTGCCCAGATAATGGTCAATCCGATAAATCTGCCCTTCGGCAAAATGCAAGGCCAACGTGGCATTCAACGCACGCGCCGACGCCAGATCCTTGCCGAACGGTTTTTCCACAACGATCCGGCTGTCGGCATCCGTGATCCCGTACAAATGCAGCCGTTCCGCGATATCCCCAAACAGCTCGGGCGCGACCGAGAGATAGAAGGCCCGCACCACGCCCGGACGCATCTTGGCAGCCAGATCCGCCCAGCCCGATTCACCCTTTGCGTCCAACGTCACATAATCAAGCCGCCCCAAAAACGCCTGCAACGACGCCTCATCGCGCTTGTCCGCACTCACAAACTCCTTGACGGCCTGCGCTACCGTTTCGCGAAACGCGTCTGGTGTCATGTCGGACCGGGCAGCGGCGATGATCCGGCTGTCGTCTGGCATCTGACCGCCAAGCCAGCGGCGATACAGCCCCGGCAGGACTTTGCGGCGCGCAAGGTCCCCCGTGCCGCCAAAGATCACCAGATCGAACGGATCTACCGGAATTACGCGCGAAACCATGAGGGCCCCTGTCTGAGAATTGGTCTGCATCGTGGCTACACTGCTAGCGCTGGTGAGAACAGCACGGATAAAAGGACATCTAGTTAGCGCTAACTTTTGGGAATTTAACGTCGCAATCGGCCAAAGTCTAGCACCGCTTGGTGACCGGACAAAGACCTAGCCATCTTCCAGCGCCGCCCAACGCACATTCAGCAAACCGGGTTCCGCCGCCAACCGTCCGACGGCCTGCTCTACGGCGATATCCGACACGCCACTGATCGTGACCGTCGCCCCAAGAACGACAGTGTCCGGCGCGTCGCCCGCACGAAGCTCGACTTCGCTCAGGTGCATGCCGCCAAGGGTCAGCGTGCGCAAGATAAGTGCGCGGACCTCGGACTCTTGCGCGCTGCGACAGGTCAGGCTTACACGGATGGCCCGTTCAGCTGGCAGTCCAGCCCGGGTTCTTCGTTTGATCCATTTGACCAGCGGGCGCAGGCCAAGGTTCACGAACACCACCATCCCCGTCAGCAGCGCCGCGAACTCCATCGACCCGCTGCCCGCCATCATGCCGACCGCCGCAGAACACCAAAGCGTCGCTGCGGTATTCAGCCCGTGCACATTGAACCCGTCTCGAAAGATGATCCCGGCGCCAAGAAACCCGATCCCCGACACGATCTGCGCCGCCACACGCGTCGGGCTGACCTCGTTGGGATAAAGCGATGAAAACAGGACAAAAGCTGACGCGCCCAGTGCGACCAAGGCATTTGTGCGCAATCCGGCCATGCGCTGACGCACCTGTCGCTCTGACCCGATGACAGCGCCGCAGGTCAGGGCAACAACCATATTCAAGGCAGCAATTTCAATCGAGGGAACCATGCGCGTACCTATTCATGGGCAATCCCTCCACTCTGCGCACAGGCCGTCGCCAAAGAAAACCCCGATGCTAGAACCGCGCATATTCGCGGTGCAGCAGTCTGAGACGCGCCGCATTCACGCGTCCCGATGGGGTGAGCTGGCAACGCGCTACATGCGCTTTTCCGATCAAGAACGGCATCTTTGGCTTGCGATAACGTCGCACTTTGCCGCCGGATCAAGATGTCGATGCGCAGCCTGAGGAAGGTCCGCCGCAAAAGAACCACCCCCCAACGATGCCACCCCGAAATCAGCGTCAACCGAGCCAGGCCGGTTGTCGAAAGATCGCATTTCAAGCTGCATCGTCCCGTCAGCGCCCTTTTGGATGTTGATCCAAGCGGGCCGGTTCACGTCAACCGCCGCAGGGTCGTTCCGTCTGAAATGGCGGCACCGGCTTTCGGTAAGCAACAGCGATGCGCGCAGCTTCATCTCGTCGCTCAGGATCATGTTGCTTGTTACAAACGCCAACCTTGGTTCATTCATGTTGGCGGCGCGCAACATGGACGCAGGGAGGTCACGCAGTTCTTCCATATAAGTCAACGCGGCCTGCAACACCGTACTTGCCTGATCTGACGCACGAACTTCGGGATCACCATCCCTTGCTGCGCTTCCATCAGCCGTGCCGGATCATAGCCCGCCTCGCGCCGCAAAGGGGCAAGTATCCCGGCCAGAGTTTCAGCGATCAACTCATCAGGGATGAT
>JAUSPL010000639.1 GCA_030656535.1 Gemmobacter sp. | reverse complement strand
TGATGCAGATTTCAATCGCAGAATTGATTGCCCTGCGCAAAGCCGAAACGACAACGACCGCTGCGGCGGCCTGACGACCTCGGTCGGTGCCGGAGGGGGCATCGCACGGGCACCAGACACAAATCTATCGGGGGGAAATTGCTATGCTGTTGAAAGACAAGGTTGCCGTCATCACAGGCGGGGCAAGCGGTCAGGGTCTGGCGTCGGCCAGGCTGTTCTTGGCCGAAGGCGCGCGGGTGGTCATTCTGGACTGGAACGCAGCACAAGGCGAGGCCGCCAAGACAGAGCTGAGCGCAGCCGGTGGCGATGTCAGCTTTGTCGCGTGCGATCTGGGCGAAGAAACACAGGTTCGCGCAGCCTGTGACCAGATCCTTGCACAATACGGCGCCGTGGATGTGTTGTTCAACAACGCAGGTATCGGCTATTCCGAACACGGGCGCTACAAGATGGCCAGCATCTTTGATACCCCGTTGGAAGACTGGAACAATATCCTGCGGATCAATCTGACCGGGGCGTTCTTGATGACAAAATACCTCGGCGCCTCGATGATTGGAAAAGGCGCGGGATCGGTGATTTTCAACACCTCGATCGCCGGCGTGGTAGGACAAGCCAACATCGACGCTTACACGGCATCCAAGGGCGGTCTGGTCGCGCTGACCCGCGCGCTGGCGGCCTCACTGGGCGAACATGGGATCCGGGTCAATGCCATTGCCCCCGGCACGATCGACACGCCGATGATCCGCGCTGTGCTGGACGCGGGCGGGGCGGCCCCACGTCTGGCCGCGATCCCATTGCGCAGGATCGGCACACCCGAAGACATCGCCGGACTGGCGCTGTTTCTGGCCAGCGACCTGTCGGGCTATGTTACCGGCCAGATCATCGCCTGCGATGGCGGCCGCGTCGCGATCTGACTCAAGACCACCCCCTTAATCCACTGACGAAAAAGGTTCACCCCATGCTTTTTGCCTGCCCCAGCATCTATAAGAAACCTGTCGAGCCTGACGTGCTGGACGCGCATCGTGTCTGGCTGAAACAGGCCATCGCCGACGGCGTGATCGTATCAGCCGGACGTCGCGATCCTGCCATTGGTGGCCTTATCATCCTGCGCGCCGAAAATCAGGCGGCGGCACAAGCGATCCTTGCTGCGGACCCGTTCACCCAGCAAGGTGTCGCAGACTATGACACACTTGGCTTCAACCCAACTGTGGGCGACATCAAAGGCTGATCCCGCCTGCCGCCCGATACCCGGACTTTTGCATGACCCATCTTCTGACGACCCCGTTCAGCCTGCGCGGACTGAGCTTACGCAACCGCATCGTAATTTCGCCGATGTGCCAGTACTCGGCGCAAGACGGCTACGCAAACGACTGGCATGTCGTGCAATACGGTCGTTTTGCGGTCGGTGGTGCCGGTCTGGTGTTCGTCGAGGCGACCTGTGTGACACCCGACGGGCGCGGCACGTTGGGGGATCTTGGGCTGTGGGACGACGCCCACGTCGCGCCGCTGGCCCGGATCTGCGCTTTCATTCACGATCAGGGCGCTGCGGCCGGCATTCAGCTGGCCCACGCCGGGCGCAAGGGCGCGACGCAACGGCCTTTTGACGGAGGCGTCCCCCTGACCGCAGAACCCGACGACCGGGGTGAGCGGACTTGGCCGGTGCTGGCACCTTCGGCGCTCGCAATGGCGGATGGCTGGCAAACGCCGGTCGGCATGACGCTTGAGGACATCGCGTCGGTCAAGGCGTCCTATGCCGACGCTGCCCGCCGCGCGCTGGCGGCAGGTTTCGATGTCATCGAACTTCACGCTGCCCATGGATATCTGATTCACGAATTCCTGTCGCCGCTGTCGAACCTGCGAACGGACGCCTATGGCGGCGATGCGCAGGGCCGGATGCGTTTCCCGTTGGAAGTCGCCAAATGTCTGCGCGACATCTGGCCTGACGACCGACCCGTGTTTGTACGCGTCTCTGCGGTGGATCATGTCGACGGAGGGGTTGAGATCGACGACACCATCGCCTTTTCCAAGGCGTTGAAGTCCGTGGGGGTCGATGTGGTCGATTGCTCGTCGGGTGGGATACTTGGGGCTGCCACGGTCGGGCGGGCCCCGCGCGGACCGGGGTTTCAGGTGCCCTACGCCGAGGCCGTGCGCAATCAGGCTGATATCGCCACCATGGCCGTCGGACTGATCACATCGCCCGAGCAGGCCGAAGCAATCTTGCAGGCCGGGCAGGCCGACCTGATCGCAATTGGCCGCGAGGCGCTGGAGAACCCCAACTGGCCCTTGCACGCACGCCGCACGTTCGGCGACGACGGATTTTCCCAGTGGCCCCCGCAGCATGGCTGGTGGCTGGAACGCCGCGCGGCGTTGATGAAACGATAGGGGACAACATCATGGATTTTTCCGGCAGGGTGGCCTTGGTCACCGGCGGGGCGTCCGGGATCGGCGCGGCCGTTGCGCGCAGATTGGCGGCGCGTGGGGCGGCCATCGTGATCGCCGACCGTGATCTTGTGGGCGCAACGGCACTGCGCGATGATCTGGTGGCAAAGGGCGCGCGCGCAATCGCGATCCAGATGGATGTCAGCGATCCAGCCAGCGTTGCCGCTGGCGTATCAAAGGCATCGGAACTTGGTCCCCTGCGCTTGCTAGTCAACAGCGCTGGAATTACCGGCACGGGTCATCTGATCGGGGAAACCCCCGCAGATGACTGGCGACAGGTGATGGCCGTCAACCTTGACGGCCCGTTCCACACGATGAATGCAACATTTCCTGTCATGGCCGCAGCGGGTGGCGGGGCGGTCGTCAACGTGTCCTCGGTGATGGGCACCGTGGCTGCGGGGCGGTTCGCAGGGTATACGGCGGCAAAGCATGGGTTGATCGGGCTTACCAAGGCAGCGGCCCTGGACGGGGTCGCCAGCGGCATACGGGTCAACTCGGTCGGTCCGGGGTTCATCGACTCGCCGTTGCAGGCGGGTCCGATGGATGTTTCCCGCCGGGCCGAGGTCGCAGCCCGCCATCCCCTGGGGCGCTGGGGCACGGCGGATGAGGTTGCCGCACTGATCATTTGGCTGCTGTCAGAGGAAGCCGCGTTCGTGACCGG
>JAUSPL010000637.1 GCA_030656535.1 Gemmobacter sp. | reverse complement strand
TCGGTCAGCAGCCCGATGGAACTGTTCCCGACCCATAGCGAAACCGTCGGCTGAGGTACCCCATGAACAACGTTAAGAAACTTTCCGATCTGGCGAAAACTATCCGGTCCAAGAACGCCGGTACCGACAAAATCACCTTTGATATTATCTTCCGGGAACGCGAGACCTATGATCTGGTCAAACGGTCGGGCGCGCTGACTCGCGACAGTGTCTGTCATATCCTGAAGGTTGATCCAGAACGTCTAACGGATTTTGTCGAATACGACCCGGCCTATGCGATCAAGTTCACCATTCTGCGTGTGCGTCCATCGGGGAGCGCCGGGGATGGCGATATCTTTGGCGCGCAGCAATATGCTCCGTTCTTGGATGTAGAGGTGGATATTTCCGCCTGACCGACTGACCAAGTGCCTGCTCTTTCAATGTGACAGGGCGTGAGGTGTCGCGGGCACGTAACCCACTCTAGGCGTTGGAACCTCCTATTTATAACCAAGATGGGTTCTGCGTCAGTCTTTGTGGGCTCTGCTGCACAAAGCGGGTGGAGGACGGGAGTTCCCCAATCCTGGGACAGACTTTTACTGCGGTTCCAGTTTTGGGTGTTCCGAGCGAGGTGAAGGCGTTCAGGACGGCCACCTTTACTGGAACTCGGCACCCTGACGGTTGAAGTCCCTCGCGGCCAGACGCTGGCCAAGCAATATCGCTTCGCGGACCTTCGGTTCATAGCGCGCATCCAATCGTCGGGAAAACGGTCCACGGACCGTTTTCTGAGCCTCCTCAGATCTCGTCTGCGGCACCTGCGGTGATATCCGCTCCATCTTCGCCAGATCGTCCGGCTCACGGATAGTAAACGACTGCATCGACGCCCGCGGCAGAATGTTCTGCGTTGGTTCTGATGGTCAATCCATGGGGGTGCAGATGGGTGCGGATGTAAAGCATATGCATAAACAAGGCTTGCCGTGCGGCCTTCTCAAATACATCAGCAAGTAGAGTCCATGGGATTATAGTTCAAAACCTGAACTCAGGTTAGCCAGCGCACCTGAGTTCAGGCAGGCTACTGCTGCTGCACGTCCCAGAAACCAAAAATAAAAGCAATATCAGATATTTAAGAGATGCGCGTTTTACCTCACCGCCACCTCAACGTTTGATGAGTCCCCCTGAAACCCCAGGGGCCATTTGCGTGTTTAGTCGACACAGTCGCTGGCTGGTGGTCCACTTCCAGTGTTCGCCGCGCACTGTTGAGTTTGCAAAATACACGACCAAGGGACGCGTGATTATTTTTGAGATGCGGACCCTGCCGCAGTATTCAGAGTCATGATCACGCAGAAGATGAAGACAGCCCTCAAGGCCCTCATGGAACTCGCTGCTGAACGGGCAAGCGAGGACAAGCTACGCAAGCAACTGAATCTGGCGCGGGATGCAGAGCGGGCCATCGACGGCGTACCGGGGCGGAACGTTGCAAATTGGGTGGAGGGGAAGGTGTGATTTCTGCTTGCCGTCAGTGGCCAGCCTCGCGCTGATGGCGCACGGCCAAGACCACCGCTGTCTCGCCATTGAACCGATACATCGACACATGGCCACTGTTGCCAAAAGTGATGAACCACTCGCGGAACTCCGGTTCCATGTCCTCGACTGGCCGCCCAGCGCCCAGTTGATCGCGCAGGATGTTCATGCCTTCACGGATGGATTTGGCCGCGCGTCGGACCGCATCAGGGTTCTTTTCGGCAAGGAAGCGGTAAAGCCGTTCGACATCCCGCAGCGCGGCGGGCGACCAGATCAGTCGTGGCATTCAGGGGCTGCTGCCTCTTCGCCTGACTCCAGCTTGGCAAGCCAAGTATCGGCTTCGTCATGGTTCACGTGCTCGCCGGTCGCCTGATACTCCGGCCAGGCCTGCATCCCGGCCTGCCGAAACGCTTAGCGCTTCTCCTCGCGATCGACGAACTGCGCCACGGCCTCACGCAGCATCCAATGGGTGGAGCGGTCCTTGGCATCCGCCAGCCGCTTGAGGCGGTCACGGGTGTCCTGATCGAGTTTTACGGCGATGGGGCGGATGGCATTCATGGGTGCTGCTCCGGGCGAGTATTCATGGGTATTACCTTCAGCACATCTGCGACCGTCACAGAAGGGAGTTGTTGCGGAACTTTGACCGTCGAGGATTCACATCGTGAATCCATGCGGTTAGATTGGCTGCATGAGCAAGCCATCGCGCGCCGGCTTCCGTACGACCAACTGGTCCAGCTACACTGCTTCGCTGCCCAAGCGCGCGTCGCTACTGATCTGCCTGGACAAGGAGATGACCTGGCTCGCGCCGCCTGACGGCAGGGCTGGTGACCACAGCCGCGCTCCGTGCTCGCCAGATCTATTGACCAGATTGGAGGCCCTGATGCCCATCACCCCCCGCGACATCGAAGATCAGTTCGAGGATGCCGCCCTCACCCTGTGCCGCCTGCCCAACCCGCCGGGCTCGGGCGCCAAGGGCTACGGGCACTCCTGGCCGGAATACATTCACGATGCCAGGCAGGCCTATGGCACCGACGAGGTGCGGATGCGGGTCGCGCCAAGCGCCCGGGATATCCAGCGGATGGAGGATTGCATTAGCTGGATGGCTTGGCTCGACCCCAAGGATGCACGGATCGTCTGGCTGCGGGCCGAGGAGGAAGCGCAGGCGCGCGAGATCGATTTTGATCGATTTTTCGCAGAGCTTCTGACCGCTCTATGCATCGATCCGAACGGCACCCTGCCCGCTTGGTGACAGGGCTTGCCAGCCCGGACCCACGTGCGCCGCTGGATCGACGACCTCGGCCTGACCGAAGATCGGATCATCGAAACCCGGCGGGTCCACCTTGCCCCACCGGACGGACCCAAGGCCTTCGACCGGGCGATGGAGCGCGCCGCCAAGCGTGATGCGCAACCAGAGGCAGCCTCCCTGAAGGCCCCGATCGGCAAACGCCAACCCAAGCGCACAGAGGGCGCCCGGCCCAGCGCCGACGAACTCGCGGCCTTCTACGCCAACTTGGTCAATTCGGACGGGTTCCTGCCCGCCAACACCATCAGCAGCACAATCCGTGACGCCATGCTGTCACGCGGCCTCGTCACGCCAGAACGGTTGCGAGCGCCGGGTGTGCATTGATCGGAGGCGGAGGCCCGGAAATCCGCGTTAACCGACGAAATCAAGGAGCGAGGGACGCAAACAGGCTTTCTGCCCGAACGATCAGCAGCAGATCCGGGCCGGTGGCCCGGAACCGGTCCAAAATGCGGACGCGGTCCATCGGCCGGGCTTCCGCGCAGGCCTTGATGAAGGTCACATCCTTTTCCGCCAGCCTGTGCAACTTCGCGACAATGACATCCTCGATGCTCGGGCAGACCACAACCGCGGTCCGCTCGTAGACGTCACTGTTCATCGTTTCGGCGTGATCCAACCAGTCCGGCGGCATGCGCGCCGTGTTTTCGTCAACACCATCGAGATAAAACCGAGCCTCTCGTGAAACTGCGACATCTCGCCGAACAGAACGCTGATCTCTTCGGCGCCTCGAAGCCGG
>JAUSPL010000636.1 GCA_030656535.1 Gemmobacter sp. | reverse complement strand
GCGGTCAGCGACAACTGCCCCAACGCTAGGCTTTTTGGACCGGACAAGATGACTGCTGTGGTTTTCATGGTCGACCCCCGGATTGATCTGCCTGAGTCCCGATCTTGTACCAGGCAGCAACGTCATCCCTATAGTGTCACTTTATCCTTACATAAATACATGTCAACTAAAATAGACACTCTTAGTCCGACACATTTCTCTTCAAGGACGATCCGCGGTGATGACAGAGGTCACAAAAGACCTGAAACCATAATTGATACAAATATTTACATAGCCAGCCGCGGCCAAGATACCCCCGATTTCTGATGGGGTCCTGGTGCGCCCAGTTTGCATCGCCATAGTGTACATTGCAAAATACACATCGGTTGCGCGATCTGGTTTCGCGCCACCTGACATCGGCTCAGAGATCACCAGCCGGCCACCGGATGGCAGTGCCGCATACGTTGCCGCCAACAAGGCCGCGACAGTCGAATCGTCGTGGTCGTACAGCACCCGCACAAGACTGATGACTTCTGCGCCAACGGGCAGCGCATCGTCGCGAAAGCTTCCGGGGTGCAGGGTCACCCGCCCCGAAAGCCCGGTTTGCGCAAAATGGCGATCCGCACCGGCCAGAACAACGGGCAGGTCAAACAGGTCCAGATGCAGCTTTGGATAGGCAACCCCCACCGCCGCCAGAAAGGCCCCGGTGCCGCCCCCTACATCCAGGACGCGCGTCGCACCCGACAGATCGATGATCGCCAACGTGTCTTCAGCAACAAGAACCTGACTCTGCGCCATAAGGTTTGAGTACCGCGCCGTCACTTGCGGATCCGCAGCCCCTGCCCCATCGAACACATATGGCCAGAACTGCGCCAGCTCGGTGCTCTGGCCTCCGCGCAACAACGCGACCGGATCCGCAAGGTCGGCGTAAAGCGCGCGGTGGTGCAAGATCATCTCTGACAGGCCTGGTACGCCCAATATCGACGCACCACGCAACGACAGGCCGAACCGTCCGTCGCGCCTGCGTTTCAACAAGCCAAGCGCGGCGCCGGCCTGCAGCAGGATTTGCATGCGCTCCGGCGGCACCGCAGCAGCTGCGGCCACCTTTTGCACCGAGCAAGGACCATCTTGCAGCAGGTGCAGCACCCGCAGCTCAACGAGCGCCCGCAACACCTGCGCATTGACAAAACCGGCCACAATGTCAAAAACCGCTGCCCCCTCGGCCCGCGCAAGCCATCGCAGACCCGGGATACGTGCGGCCCACGCCTGAAACCTGCGCGACGCCGCCAACCGCAAAAGCCAATCGCGCCGAACAGGGCGCACAGCGGGAAGAGCGGTCATCCTAGGCCCGCATTTCGGCCCGGTGCAAGACAGGCGCAACCGGGGTCATTCGCTCGGCATAGCGGCGCACCATATCAGCCAGCATCGCCTCGCCCGGGCAGGACGGAATCGAGGCAATGGCTCCGCCCAGTATGTCGCTCAGCCGGCGGATCGCACCCTGCACCCCAAGTGAGGTCACCGCATTGGGGCGGTCGTGCGCAGCGTCCTGACCAGCGGGTTTGCCCAACGTGTCCGCGTCATAAAGTGCGTCACGCAAATCATCAGCGACCTGAAACGCCTCACCGATGCGCCCGCCAAGTTCCTGCCAAGGCTCTGCGTCCTGCCCCGCGGCCAAGGCGCCCATCTGTGTCGCGGCAATGAACAAAGCCCCGGTCTTGGCGCGGTGATAGGCTGACAGGTTGACCTGCGCCTCGCTTTCCCAACCTTGACCTGCACAAATGCCATCTGGCATCCCGGTCCGGCGCGACAGAACGCGGATCATTTGCAGCGCACGATCCGCATCCTTGCCTCCTGCCTCGGCCAACACATCAAACGCCAACACGATCAGGCTATCCCCGGTCAACACGGCCAACGGTTCGGAAAAGGCCCGATGCACCGTCGGCTTTCCGCGTCGCGTGTCTGCATTGTCAAAGCAGGGCAAATCATCATGCACAAGACTTGCGCAATGGATCAATTCCAGCGCGACCGCCCCTGCGTCAGAAAGCGCCGGGCGATCATCCCCGCAGGCCATCGCCACGCTGAGCAGAATCGTTGGCCGGATCCGCGCGCCGCCGGGCACAACGCCGTAATGCAATGCCTGCGCCAACTTGGCCGGGGCGTTCCCCGCCCCCATTGCGCGCCGCAGTACCTGGGCCGTGGCCATATCAAGCCGTGCGTCAATTGTCATCCCGCAGCTCCCGATAACCGGTCATGCCGGTGGGTAGATTCAGTAGTGTCATATTTTTTGGACATCATAGTGTAAATCATACTGGACAGTTTCGCCGCACGAGTCAACAATCAGGCATGACAAAAACTCCGCAAAAGATCGTCGTGATCGGCGCTGGCATCGGCGGGCTAAGCGCCGCGATCCGGCTGGCCGCCGCAGGGCAAGAGGTGACGCTGATCGAAACCCAGCTCTATCCGGGTGGCAAGATGCGGTGCCTGCCCTCGGCTGCGGGGCCGATTGATGCCGGGCCGACCGTTCTGACCCTGCGCACTGTCTTTGATGACCTGTTTGCCCTTGTCGGCG
This sequence comes from Gemmobacter sp., assembly GCA_030656535.1. Classification (GTDB taxonomy): domain Bacteria; phylum Pseudomonadota; class Alphaproteobacteria; order Rhodobacterales; family Rhodobacteraceae; genus JAUSPL01. The sequence goes on along the minus strand of JAUSPL010000636.1, from coordinate 971 downwards.
AACGGATGGACGATCATCTGACGTTGCGGCCACACCCCATGCTGGCGCGACATTGGTGGCCCGACGGCAGTCGCCTGGACCTGTTCGCCAATGCAGACCAAAGTGCGGAGGCCATCGCAGACTTTGCCGGGCCACGTGCCGCAGCCGAGTTCCGCCGCTTTCACCGTCAAACCGAAGACCTTTTTGCGGCATTTGACCACCCCATGCTTCGGTCCGCCCGGCCGAACCTGCCTGGACTGGTGCTGAATACACTGTGCGCACCGTCGATCTGGCCCGCGCTGCAACCGGGGCGCAGCCTGGCGCGACATCTGGCTGCCACGTTCACAGACCCCCGCCTGCGTCAGCTTTTTGGCCGATACGCCACCTATGTCGGCGGAGTCCCCGATCTGTCGCCCGCCGTTCTGGCACTGATCTGGCAGGCCGAGGCGAAAGGTGTCTGGTCGGTGCAAGGCGGCATGCATTTGTTGGCGCAGGCTCTGGCAAATCTGGCCAGACGTGCAGGTGTTTCCGTCAGCTATGGTGTGTCGGCACGAAAGATCCTGAAAACCGCCGGTAGGGTCAGCGAAGTTGCGCTTTCGGACGGGCGAAGCATAAAATGCGATGCCGTGGTCTTTAATGGCGACCCCGCAGCGCTTTTGGCCGGGCTTATGGGCAACGGGCCACAGCTGGCGCTGGCACCGGTCGCCGCCCATCCACGCAGCCTCTCTGCCTGGGTCTGGTCTTTTGCCGCAATCCCATCGCCGATCGATCTGGCGCACCATAATGTATTTTTCGGGGCCGACCCCACGTTGGAATTTGGCGCCATCGCCCAAGGCAAGATGCCGACCGAAGCCACCCTCTACGTCTGCGCGCAGGACCGTACCGATGCCCCCTTGGCCCCCGACAGCCTGGAACGGTTCGAGATCATCATGAACGGCCCAGCCAAAACCAAGCACTCATTGCAAGAGATATCCGAATGCCGCGCAAAAACC
>JAUSPL010000635.1 GCA_030656535.1 Gemmobacter sp. | reverse complement strand
ACCACCCGCCCCAGATCGGGGTCGACGCGGGGCTGGTTCAGCGGATGCGCCAGCTTGCCGATCAGTCGCCGGACCGCATCGCGGGGCAGCCGGGTGTCGGCATCCAGCGTGATGACAAAGCGGACGCCTTGCGGGACTTGTTCTGCTGTCGCCAGAAAGCCGGTATCGGTGGCACCGCGCAACAGGCGGTTCAACTCGACCAGCTTGCCGCGTTTGCGCTCCCACCCCATCCAGCAGCCTTCGGCTGAATTCCACAGGCGGCGTCTGTGCAGAAACAGGAACCGATTGCCCGCCTCTGAAGGATAGGTCGCGTTCAACCGTGCGATGCCAGCCGTGGCAAGGGCGATCAGATCCGCGTCGGCACTGGTTGTTTCAGTCGCCGCATCCGGCCCGTCTGACAAAAGCGCGTAATGCACCGCACCGCCCACGCTGGACAGGTAATGCACCTCCAGCCGTTCCAGGTGCTCGGCAAGATCGTCGGGGCCTGCCAGCAGCACCGGCACCGCCACAAGAGTGGTCAGGTCTGACGGCACTCCCTTGGCAAGATCAAGCGCGGGCAATGGCCTGGGCGTGACGGAACGGGTGACAACCAGATTTACCAAAGAGGTCGCAACCTCGGTCGCTGGGATGAGTGCAAGCACGGCAATCAGCAGCAGGCTTGACGGTGCCGCACCGCCAGCCAAAAGCGTCCAGACCCCAGCGGCCAGAACTGCCACTGACACCAGCCCGATCGCCGCCGCATAGCCGCCAAGGCCCAACTTGCTGATCTGGCGCGAAACCTGTTGGCCGAGCGACGGGGTGAAGCCGATCCGGGCCTCCAATGCCCTCGATCCAGCACCTATCAGACCATAGCCCGGATCGCGCGTCCGCGCATCCACACCCGTCCGGGCGTGATCCAGCGCGGCTTCTGCCACCTCAATTTCGCCAAGGGGGGACCCGCGTGACAGGCGTTCGATAGCAGTACGGTATTGATTGCGGGTTGCAAAATCCATCGCCGCGAAGTCCGACCCGGCGGCCATGCAGGCGTCAACAAGGCTGACATCTTCAAAAAAGTCAGCCCAGTCCAGCTCGGACAAACTGCGCATGCTGGTGACGATATTGCGCATCGTCACGTTGGACGCACCTTGCCGCGCATGGGCGCGCGCAACGACATCGTCCAATGTAGTGCCTTGCTGCGTCAGCCGGTCCTCGAGCCAACCCAGCATCGGCGTCTCTGACGGATCGCGACCACGCAGCCGCTTGGCGATCTGGGCGGCAAAAATCTCGGGCAGGTCCCGGCCATCATTTGGCAGATCTCGGGCCTGCTGATCCATCAGCGCGTCGGCGGCGATGCGCAGCTGGTGGGCTTCGGTGATCTGGACGGCAAGGCGGCGCATGTTTTCGATCAGAACGATGCGCAATGTGATGGCGATCGCCCAAAGCTCTGCGATCGTCAGGGGCTGGACTGTCTGATAGGCACGCACAAAACGCCGCAAGACATCGCCTGAAATCAGGCTGTCGGTATGGGCAACATAGGCCCAAGCCAGTTCCATAACGCGCGGGTATCCGGCAAAGGGGCCGGTGGCGACCTTGGGCAGTTGCCGATAATAGCCTGGAGGCAGGTCCAGGGCGATCTGGGTAAGCTGCTCTTCGACAAGGTGGTAGTTATCCAACAGCCATTGCGCCGCCAAAGGCACCTGCTGACCGGCCAGAAGGGCTGCGCCATTGTAACGGTAGGCATCCAGCAGAACCTCTGCGTTCTGTCGCAGCCGAACAGTCAGGTTCAGCACCCGCATTGGCCGGTCCGCGATGCTCTGTGCGCGCGCAAGGCTTTCCGCATGATGCGCAAGCCGCTCTGGGCCGAAAAGCTCTTCACGGATGGGCGATACGTCAAGCCAAGGCGTGGTCAGCCCGCTCGAGGCAGCTCTTCCAAACCATTTGCGCTTTGCGGTCGTAAACGCGTTGGTGTGAGCCGTCACGCTACTGTCTTGGCAGAGATTGCATGTTCCGTCTGATCATTACGGCCCGCCATCCGATCTGTGGCCGTCCGATCTGTGGGTGCTAGATTGTCGTCCGCCAAAGACGGATTCACCTGCCCACCGAAATGCCCGGACGACATCCCCGTGGATGGCAGTCTTGATTGCGGTTGAATTCGACGGGTCATCTCATCCCAATTTCGTGAAATCTGGTCCCAGTCCATTTTGCAATCCCCCAAGGATCGGGCTCTGGCGCACCCGGCAACATTGAAATTCCCTGCGCCAGCAGGTTTTTCGGATTGTGTTCCATGGTTAACTCTGGAGAGCACAAGAAGTTCCGCGTCATCCCCAAAGTAGAAAGCCAATCCTGAGCGCTGAGCGCCGAACCGTCTGGCACGCGGCAGCGCTGCCAAAGCAGATCAGGCCTTATAGAATGCTTAGGCCACGTCATCTCTAACACAGATCAGGAAGGTGGTTCTTTGTGGGGCGCGGCTGCGGGGGGCGATTTCAACAGCATGTTCGGGATCTGCGGCGACTTCCTTGCAAAGCCCGCAAGATACGGAACGCCACGATCAAGGTCATCGCGCAACCTTATGGACGGCTTGCGCCGCGCGTGGGGTTGTCTGGGGCGCGTTGGACAAGAAGCCGGGGTTGGTCATGACCTCGCAGAGGGCAGGGCGCGTGTGTACAGTATTGACCAAGCTGCCGCAGTTGCCTTGGGGTGCCGACGGCGTGCCTATTGACTGTTCATCGCTTGCGCCACGATCCAGATCAATGTGCGATCATCTGCAATTTGCTATGATTCAGGTTGTTGTCGCGCGTCATGGTGGCGCGGCAACGCCTCAACTGCATTGGTCAAGGAGTATGAAACATGGCAACATCCAACAAGGCAAAGTCGGACGCCAACCCTGGCGCGCCCGCGATGACCGCAGCAATGATGGCCTTCAGTCCGGCTGTGGCCAAGGCTTGGTCGGACATGATGTCAGAAAGTGCGCGCTTCCTGACAGACCGCCTGCAACACGACCTTGAAACCCAAAAGGCATTGCTGGCCTGCAAAAGCCCGACGGACCTGCTTCAGGTTCAAGCCGAGTTTTTCAGATCGGCCATGGAGCAATATAGCGCCTACACGACCCACCTCTACACCAAGCTGTCAACGACGGTGGAAAGCACGGTCAAAGATGTGGCTTCCAGTCATCCCCGCAAATACGACGACGTCCCGCTGTAATCGCGGGGGCATACAAGGATTTCGCAGTGCGTATCGCGGTGGTACGCGCGTCATGGCGCATCAACCGCGATGCACCACGCAACTGTTCTGGGCGTTGGCCGCAGGTAGGGCGGCCAGCGGCAGGTGTTGAAATGATGGTGCCGTTGGTTGTGGGCGTTTTCCCGGCTTTCGGCGCGCCAATGAGGCAGTCACCGGCTGGCTGCCCCACAGGACACCTATGTCTGTCTTGTCGAAATATACGGAACCGGGTCCGGTGCATCAAGTCGGCGTGGCTGTGCTTTCCCAACGTCATCGCCTGCCAGGGACATCACCTGTCAGGCGCGGTGCCATTTGAATTGCCTTGATTGACGGTGCAGTGTTTGGCCTTGGCTGGAAGGCTGGGTGCTGCGACACAGAATTGTAGTCGGTTATGGCCGCGTCGTTCCGGACTTGTCGCGTTGCGGTCGTCGTTTGACGGCAAAATGCTGGCGACCGAACCACCGGGCACAGATCTTGGTCACGCTGATCACACACAGGCAGCCGCCGTTGCAAAGGCTTTGGGCGCGGATCGGGTAGGGATGCACACCAAAGATCGGGATCGGTGCCGACAGTGGCGATCGGGTTGCACATTTCGGAACACGGACCGGGTGCGGTCAGCCAATCAAAGGGTGCGGCGTCAGACGTCTGACGCAAGGTTGGGTGTTGCATCCACAATCGCTGCGGCATCCTGGTCAGTGTCGCCCAACATTGCGGCCACCCGTTCCAGCGCGGCGACAATCATCATCTGTTCCCAATCCTTCAAGGCGCTGAATTCGCGGTGAAAGCGGCTATGCGTTCCATCGGGCGAAATCGCCAGCGCCTGCACACCTTTTGGTGTCAAGGACAGCCATGCCTGTCGGCGGTCTGCATCGCCCTTGCGGCGTTCGACCATACCCAGAACTTCCAGCTTTTGGATCAGCACAGTTGTTGTTGCCTGTGTGATGCCCATGCGCGCGGCGACATAGCCAGCGGTCTGTTCACCAGACTCTTCCAACACATGCATCAAGATCAGCTGCGACGGGCTTAACCCCGTCGCATTCAGCAGCGCCTTGCTGTTGCGTTCCGTCGTGCGCAGGATCTTTCGCATCGCGGTCAGTGCCAGTTTGGTGTGGTGTTCCAAGGGCCGGATCTCACTTCAGGTCATGATATTCTGCATAGCTTCAGAGTTGGCGTTCGCCAAGCGTCGTCGCGTGGGCAGACGGGGCCAGTAGGGCAGGCGGGGCCAATAGGGCACAACATCATAAGTATTTGCGAAATAAAAGAGATGTGACCTAAAGTGCATTGTTCGTATTCTGCAGCATCATGGGCCAGATTTATACGGGTATGGGCGGATATTTTGCTATTTTCGGTAAAATTTTCTGTTACGGTCGGCAATTTAGGTCGTTGACATTTAGTACATACTAACTAATATTATGTTCAGAACTTCAAAAGGACGGGCCAACGTATGCAGATGAATCGGGGCGACCATTTCGACCTGCCATGCAAGGAAGCGGACTTGATGCGTTTTCGTGCGCCGACCCCCGATGATGGTCCGGAAATCTGGAAGCTGATCCGCGATGCGGGGGCGTTGGACACCAATTCGTTGTACTGCAACTTGCTGCAATGCAGCCATTTCGCTGAAACCTGTGTGTTGGCCGAGATGGACGGGCAGATCGTCGGCTGGATGTCAGGCTATGCGCCGCCCGCCCAACCGGACACCTTGTTTGTGTGGCAGGTCTGTGTGGCCGATGTCGCGCGCGGAAAAGGTTTGGCCAAGCGCCTGATCGAATCCGTGCTGAAGCGGCCCGAAAACTGCGGTTTGCGGTTTGTCGAATGCACCATCACGCGTAGCAACACCGCTTCCTGGTCGCTTTTCCACAGCGTGGCGCGCAGCTTTGATGCTGCCTTGCAGTCGCAGCCACACTTCCTGCGCGACACCCATCTGGACGGACAGCACGACAGCGAGATCCGCGTGACGATCGGGCCGTTCGACCTGAACGGCACTCGGTCGGCGCAGGCTGCCTGACAGGCCGCACGAGTGCGCGTCCCGTCCAAGCCCAAGCACAAAAAATTCGGAGACTATTTACATGACCACGACTTCCACCAAACCAGTTTCAGCCGTTTTTGACCGTCGCGAAAGCGTCGTCCGGTCCTATTCGCGCAGCTTCCCCAAGCTGTTCAACAAGGCCGTCGGCGCCACGCTTTTCGATGCGTCCGGCACACCTCACACTGACTTTCTGGCGGGGTGTTCCTCGCTGAATTATGGCCACAACGACCCTGATCTGAAGCAGGCCTTGCTTGACTACATCTCGCAAGACGGTATCGCGCAGGGCCTGGACATGTTCACGGATGCCAAAGAGCAGTTCCTCTCCCGCTTTGAGGCGCTGATCCTCAAGCCGCGGGATATGGATTACCGGGTTCAGTTTACCGGGCCGACGGGGGCAAATGCCGTCGAGGCCGCGATGAAGCTGGCGCGCAAGGTGACGGGGCGCACGAACATCATCGCCTTC
>JAUSPL010000632.1 GCA_030656535.1 Gemmobacter sp. | reverse complement strand
AGGATAACGAGGATCTGGAAGTCAGCGCCGCGACGGTCGCGGTGGCAGATGGCACGGCGGCAGAACGCGGGGCGCTGAACGACACCGACGATCAGGCCTATCTGATCACGGCCATCGAGACAGCGCGCGCGAACATCGCCGCCGTGCCCGGCTCCGGCCCGGTGCGGGGCGTGTGGAGCTTCAACGGCACCAAGTATGCGGTGCGGGACAATGCGGGTGCGACGGCCGGCATTCTGCACAAGGCGACCACCGCAGGCTGGGTGGCGCAGAGCCTGGGCGAAACCATCGCCTTCACCAGCGGCGGCACCTATGAGATCAAGGAAACCGATGTCATCGTGGGCGCGACCAGCGCCGCGACCGCCGTGGTGCGGCGGGTGATCCTGACCAGCGGCACCTTTGCCGGCGGGGATGCGGCAGGACGGCTGATCGTTGACAGCGTGGCCGGCACCTTTGTTTCAGAGAACCTGAATGTCGGGGCCAACACCAATGTGGCGACCATCGCTGCCGATGCGGTGCCGATCGCACTGCCCCCGGGCGGCCGCTATGAGTTCATCAACTACAATTTCTTCGGCGCGGCCAACAAGCGGCGCATCTACTTCGCCAACGGCGTGGGCTATGCCCATGAATGGGATGGCGTGGTCGCGGTGCCGATCATCACCGGGATGCCGGTCGATACGCCCAAGCGTGTCGCGGCTTACAAAAACCATCTGTTCCTGGGCTTCCCCGGGGGCTCGCTGCAGAACAGTTCTATCGGTAACCCCATTAGCTGGTCTGCTGTCCTGGGCGCGGCCGAGATCGGTCTGGGCGAGGAGATCACCGGGCTGATTGCCGATTCGGAAACCGCCATGATCGTGCTGGGCCGCAACAAGGTGGCCTATCTGACCGGCGACGATTCCAGCAACTTCCTGTTGCAGACCATTGCCGATGATGCGGGCGCCATCGAGTGGACGGCGCAGCGCATGCAGCGGCCCATGTTCTTCGATGACGGCGGGTTGCGCGACCTGATTGCCAGCGACCAGTTTGGCGACTGGCGCTCCGGCACCGTCACCCGGATGGTCGATCCCCTGATCCGCGCCAAGCGCAAGGCGGGCATCACGGTGACCGGCTCCATCCGCGTGAGGGAGAAGGGCCAGTACCGGGTCTATTACAGCGACGGCACCGGGCTGTGCGTCTATCTGGAGCGCAAGGAGCCGGAAGCCATGCCGTTCGATTATGGCAAGGCGGTGCGGTGCTGCTGTGCGGCCGAGGAGGTCGACGGCAGCGACATCCTGCTGTTTGGCGACGATGAGGGCATGGTCTATGAGATGGACGCCGGCATGTCTTTTGACGGCGAGATCAACAGCGGCTATTGCCGCCTGGCGTTCAATCATTTCGGCAGCCCGCAACAGCAGAAGCGTTTCCACAAAGTCACGCTGGAAGTGGACGCCAGCGCGGGAAATACCATTGGGCTGACCGCTGAATACGGGTATGCTAATCCCGATCAACCCCCCTCCCCCGAGCAATCATTCTCGGTCAGGGGCGAGGGCGGTTTCTGGAACGAGGCCCTTTGGGATCAGTTCTATTGGTCGTCTCCCGCCGAAGGGCTGGCCGAAGCCCATATCGATGGCCTGGGACGCAACATCTCCATAACGGTGATTTCGGACGTGACCTATGAGCGGCGGCACACGCTGACGGGCATCACGTTCAACATCAGTCCTCGGAAGGTGCTGCGTTAATGCCGAATGATTACTTCAATTATTCAGTCCCGCTGAGCCGCAACACTTCGGCTCGCGCTGAAGTTGTCAATGCGCAGTTTCAGGCGCTTCAGGATGGCTTCGACAAACTGCCCGGCGAGGCGCAGTTGAAGCAGGGGCGCGCAAATTACGCCGCTGCCGTCGGCGGCACGGCCAATGCGATCACCGTGACGATGACATATCCGATCTCCAGCTATGTCGAGGGGCTGACGATCCGGTTCAAGGCGGCTGCTGCCAATACCGCCAGTGCCACGGTGAATGTGGATGGCGTCGGCGTGAAGGCGATCATCCAGCCGACCGGCGTTGCCCTGACCGCAGGGAACAACGCCATCGGCGGCATTGTCGAGCTGGTCTATAACGGCACCAGTTTCGTGCTGACCAGCTCCTATGCCAGCAGCGATGTGACGACGGTGGCCGGGATCGCGGCTGCGGTCAGCACGGTGGCCGGGATTTCGTCGAATGTGACGACGGTGGCCGGCAACACCAGCAACATCAATACGGTTGCGGGGATCAGCGGGAACGTCACGACCGTTGCCGCCATCGCTGGCGCAGTTTCGACCGTAGCGGCGCGCGACGCCGATATCGTGACCGTCGCGGCCCGGGACGCTGACATCGCCACCCTGGCTGACCTGCAGGATGGGACCACGGCGACTGCTGCGCTTTCGACGCTGGCGGGTATCTCTGCGCAGGTCGTGACCGTGGCCGCACGGGACACCGACATCGGCACGGTGGCCACGAACATCGCCTCGGTAACGACCGTGGCCGGCAGCATCGCCAGCGTCAATACGGTGGCGGCGAGAGACACCGACATCGGCACGGTGGCCACGATCATCGCGGACATCCAGACCAACGCCAGCAATATC
>JAUSPL010000631.1 GCA_030656535.1 Gemmobacter sp. | reverse complement strand
TTCATGATCAATGGGGCCACAGCAGCAGCAGTCGCTTACGATTGCTCGGGGTCCTATGTGGAAACGGAATGCCAGCCCCTTGTCTCCTTCGGAAATTTGAACGAACTTCGCGATATGGATCAAGAAACCCAACGCCCCCGCCTGCGCATCCGGATCATCTTTGGCGAAGCCGAGATGATGGGACCGGGAAAGGCCGAATTGCTGGAGCGGATCGACAGTACAGGCTCGCTGGCGGCGGCGGGGCGCGAGATGGGCATGAGTTACAAGCGTGCGTGGGAGTTGATCGGCACCTTGAACATGATGTTTCAGGGGCCGGTGGTCACCAGCACGCGGGGTGGTCCTGGGGGGGGGGGAGCGGTGCTGACCGACATGGGGCGCGAGGTCCTGCGGCTCTATCGCGACTTCGAGGCAGAAGCTGCCCGGGCCGGGGCGCGGCAGCTTGATGCGTTCTGCGATCTTTTGAACGATATTCCCGACGGAAAATAACGCTTGCGCTGGAAGGGATCCCTCTGCGATATGTTTGAAGACATATAGCTTGGGGAGTCCTCCATGTCGTTTTCGCCCTGCTTCAAGGCTGCCCTTGTCGCTGTGGTCCTGAGCGCGGGGCCATCCGCCGTTTCAGCCGACACCGCGCTTGTCGCCGTCGCTGCAAACTTTGCCGATGCGGCCGAAACACTGTCGCCGATGTTCACGGCGGCGACGGGGCATGACCTGAAGCTGACCACCGGATCGACCGGCAAGCTGTACGCCCAGATTGGTGAAGGCGCGCCTTTCGAGGTGCTGCTGTCGGCCGATGCCAAGACCCCGGCCAAGCTGGAGGACGAAGGCAAGGCCGTGGCGGGGTCGCGCTTTACCTATGCTGTGGGCCAAGTTGCGCTCTACAGCGCCAATCCGGAGACTGTTGGCGTGGATGGCAAGGCGGCGCTGGAAAACCCCGACCTGCGGTTCATTGCCATCGCAAACCCCGACCTCGCCCCTTATGGCGGTGCTGCGCGCGAGGCGATGCAGGCGATGGGCCTGTGGGATACGCTGGTGCCCAAGATCGTGATGGGCCAGAACATCGGGCAGACGTTCTCGCTGGTTTCGACCGGGGCAGCCGAAGTCGGGTTCGTGGCCTTGTCGGCGGTCAAGGCTCCGGGCAAAGAGCCGACAGGCAGCTATTGGCAGGTGCCGCAAGAGATGTTCACCCCGATCCGGCAGGATGCTTTGCTTTTGCAGGCCGGCGCGGCCAATCCGGCGGCTGCGGCCTTCCTCGACTTCCTGAAATCGCCCGAGGCTCTTGCGGTGATCGTGGCCTATGGCTACGGCGCGGGCAACTGACCTTGGGAGAGATCGACTTGGGCCCGCTGTGGCTGACGGTGCGGTTGGCGGCGCTCACCACCGGCATTCTGCTGGTGATAGGAACGCCGATTGCCTGGTGGCTGGCCACCACGCGCAGTCGCGCAAAACCGGTGATCGAGGCAATCACTGCCTTGCCGCTGGTGCTGCCCCCCACAGTGCTGGGGTTTTACCTGCTTGTGCTGCTCAGCCCCAACAGCGCGATTGGCGGCGCCTTTCTGTCAGTGACCGGATCGACGCTGACCTTCTCGTTCTTTGGTCTGATCATCGCGTCATCGCTGTATTCGGTGCCCTTCATGGTGCAGCCGCTGCAAGCCGCGTTCGAAGGCGTGGGGCGTGGCCCGATGGAGGCGGCGTCCAGCCTGCGGGCATCCCCGCTGGATGCGTTTTTCACCGTGGCGACACCCATGGCGGTGCGCGGCTATCTGACGGCGATCGTACTGACCTTTGCCCATACCATCGGCGAATTTGGCGTGGTGCTGATGGTAGGGGGCAATATTCCGGGGCGTACCAAAGTGGTGTCGATCCAGATCTATGAATACGTCGAGACCATCAACTACGATGCGGCGCATACCTTGGCGGGCATCCTTCTGGTGTTTTCCTTCACGGTGCTGCTGGCGGTTTACACCTTCAACCGCCGTTTTCCGTTGCATGTGGGGTAAGGGATGACCGAGCTTTCCGTGGATGTCCGCGTGTCCTATCCTGACTTCGCGCTGGAGGTGGCGCAGGGATTTGCGGGCGCGGGCATCACCGCGCTGTTCGGCCCATCGGGCTGTGGAAAGTCCACGTTGTTGCGGGTGATTGCCGGGTTTGAACGCCGCGCCAAGGGGCAGGTCGCGTTTGGGGCCGAGGTCTGGCAGGGCGGACGCGCCTTTGTGGCCCCGTATCGGCGCGGGGTCGGCTTTGTGTTTCAGGATGCGCGGCTGTTTCCGCATCTGACGGCGCAGGGCAATCTCGACTACGCGCATCGCCGCGCCGCCCGCGAACCCGCGCGCTACAGCTTTGACGATGTGGTCGATGTGCTGGACCTTGCCCCGCTGTTCACCCGCCGCACCGGCCAGCTTTCGGGGGGCGAGCGGCAGCGGGTGGCCATCGGGCGCACGCTGCTGGCGCGCCCGAGGCTGTTGTTGATGGACGAGCCGCTGGCGGCGCTGGATACCAAGCGCAAGGCGGAAATCCTGCCCTATATCGCCCGGCTTCCGCAGGCTTTCGGCTTGCCGATCATCTATGTCACCCACGCGCTGGCCGAGGTCACGCAGATCTGCGACCGTATCGTTGCGTTGGACGGGGGCCGTGTGGTGGCAACGGGTGGTGTCGCGGAAACGCTGGAACGGCTGGACCTTGCCGGTGTGCAGGGCCGGTTCGAAGCGGGGGCAGTGCTGACGGGACATGTGGCGGGGCAGGACCCACAGTTGCACTTGAGCCGGGTCGATCTGGGCGGCACTGTGCTGGAGGTGCCCGAGATCGGGCTGTCCATTGGCGACCAGGTGCGCCTTCGGGTGCGCGCGCGCGATGTGTCGCTGGCGCTGACACGGTTGGACGGCCTGAGTATCCGCAATCAGCTGGCGGCCCGCGTGCTGACCATCACGCCAGAGCACGACACCGCCTATGCCGAGGTGCTGCTGGATCTGGGCCCCCAACATCTGCGCGCCCGCATCACCCGCGCCGCCGTGCAGGCGCTGGGTCTTTTGGAAGGGCAAGAGGTGACAGCCCTCATAAAGTCGGTGGCTTTCGACCGTCAGGCCCTGCCGCGCCCCGACCGCGCTGCCGCAGAATAACCGCGCGCCCGGTGTTCAGTCTTGGCTTTGGCGCGGCCGTGGTCATGGCGGGGGGGGGTGATCGGCGGACCCGGGTTCCGCTTGCCTGCGCTGGTGGGGTGTGTTGGAGGTTTCGCCAGCGGCTGGCCGTGCTGGTGAACCTTGTGTCGTCCTTTGCCGTGCTGGCGGCGGCTTTCCCGTTTCGCGCGGGTTCTGTTCCGCTGGGTCGTTCACGGCGCATCTTCCAGCCGTGTTGGGGATCCTGGCGGGGTCGCTTTCGGCCGCGGGGTTTGGCGCTGATTTGGTTTCTTGCAGATGGCACGCAATTCGCCCGTGACCCTGCCGGTTCAACCCTTCAGTTTTTTCAACGCCTTGCGCATACGCTTGGACCGTTTGGCATCGGCGTATCGGCCGATCTGCGGCGTCAGTCGCGGGGCGGGTCGGGCGCAGGATTGCCGCAACTCCACACCCGTTTCCTGCGCCAGTGCCACCAACTGCTCTTGCGCCAGCTTTTGACGCCGGGCGTCCGGCGGATGGACCCCGGACGCCCCCTGCCGGACGGAAAGAACCCGGACCATTCCCTTTTGAAACCCTTCCAGTCGATCAGTTCCGCCCGTTTTCCCAGCTCGTGTCGTTGGTAGAAAGGGTCGGCCAAACGCAGACGCATCAGATCATCCGGTGCCCGAGGGCGGAACCGGCGCTGCATGCGCGGAACCAGATTGCGCGATTTCACAAAAAATCATGCAAACCCTGCAGGCCATGGCGAGAGAAGCCGCAACGTTTATGCAAAAAATCAATAGCATGAGCGCTGTTCAGGGCGACCTGAGTATATTCCGACCCTACCGCTGAAAACGGTGACTGCCTAAAGTCCGCAGATATCAACAAAGGCGCATGCCTTCCGGATCTGCGTGATCCGGATCGACGACGACATATGGAGTAGAGATATCATGACGAGTAAACTGTTGCTTGTGGCCGCGTCGGCGATCACGCTGAGCCTTGGCACCGGATCCGCGATGGCGCAGTCCAATCTGGTGGGCACCCGCGCACTGGAAGACCGGATAGAGGCAGTCGAGGACGCCGTTCAGGACGATTTCGAAGATGCGGACGATGCGGCCCGTTTCGGCAATCCGCAGTTTGCTCCGGGGTTGACGACATCGATCGCGATGACGTTTGCAGGCAGAACCGGCAATACCGATACCCAGGATCTGGCTGCCGCCGGTCGCATGCGCTACAACGTCGGCCAGTGGAGCCACACATTGGGTTTCGGGCTGGAATTTGGCGAGTCCAACAAGGTCAAGAACAAAGAGAACGTCTTTGCGGTCTATGATGCGAACTATTACATCAATGACCAGTTCTATGTCTTTGGTCTGGGTCGGGTCGAACGTGACGAGTTCCCGCAGCGCAAGGAAGCGTTTTTTGGCGTTGGTCCTGGTGTGCGCATCATCAACAACCAGACGACCGCATGGCGCGTTCAGGCCGGACCGGGCGTAAGGTATCAGAAGCTGGGTGCCGGACCGTCCACCACCGAGGCAGCAGCCATTGCATCGTCGCGGCTCTATCACAAGTTTACCGACACGATCTTCATGACCAACGACACCGACCTTCTGAACTCGAAGGCCGGCCTGCTGGCAACCAACGATTTTGGCGTCAGCTTCAAGATGACCGAAGGTCTTGCCACCCGTGTAAGCTATCGGACCGAGTACAACAACAACCCGGCTCCGGGCACCAAGAAGTCTGACAACACCCTTGGCGTCTCGCTGGTCCTCAGCTTCTGATCACTGCAGTTCTACCCTCTTTTTCATCAACTTGCGCGGCTTCGGCCGCGCATTTTTTTTGCCGCTCAATCTGTGCAGGTCAAAGGGTGATGCGGGCGGATCACCGCTTCTCTGGCTCGACTTTGCATCGCCCGGATGGTTGGTTCGGTCTGTTCAGGCGACAACCGCCACACCGCGTCACACAGCAGCCGTGTGTCGGTACACCGCGTGATGGCAAGGCGTATGTGCTGCGGCACGGGGCAGGGGCCCAGAAAACTGGTTTAGATCGCCCTTGCGCAGCAAGGGGTTCCCTTCGTGCGGATGCGGGTCAATTCAGCAATGCCGGAAAGGCCGGCGCCCTTCAACTTGGGTCACGTGCGTCGGTGATCTCTTTCGCCTTTGCAAAAAAAGCGGCACCAGCCCCGGTCGCGGTGCGTTGAATCTGTGTCGGGTGCCAGGCAGCAAGGTCGCCCCAGGCAAAAAGGCCACGCACCTTGGGGCGTGGGTTGTTCACCAGATGCGCCACAGGGCAGTCTTGCCGAATGTGACATCATGTTTCCCTTGTTCCCAAAGCATGGGCACAGGCTGCCACAGGGCCCGCTGCAGGGGGTGTGTGACCGGCCGCAGCACGTACCGAACAGGATCGCGTCAGACAGCAGTGGAGTGAATGCCGCGGCCCGCTGTCCATCGCGGCCCGGTCCCACACAGGCAACGCCGTGGCGCCTGTGTCCTTCCACCGGACCCCTGCCTCAGTCGGCTTTGCCAAGGAAAAAGCGCACCATTTCGGCCGAGGCGTCCGGTCCCTCCGGGTCCGTGTAGGTGCCGCCCGCTTTGCCACCTGACCAGGCATGACCCGCGCCCGTCAACTGCCACAATTCGAGATCGACCGTGCCATCCGGCAACTGGTATTCGCTGCGGACGTAGTCGCGCCCCGCTGCCGAACTCGGGCCGACCCTGTCAGGCGTTCTGCGGCCAACCGCCCGGGCCACGATCTGGGCTGCATTCGAAGGGTGCACTGTATCGTCGGCGTCGCCGTGAAAGATGATCCGGCGCATGCTTTGCGCCGCGCCCTTGCGCCGGCTTGCGGCAGGCTGGTCCGGCGTTCCGCCGCTGCGCATGGCCGACAGGGCCGTCAGCAGGTTGTTTGCAGCCCCGCGCGCAAGGCCGGAATGGACACCCGCAGCAGCAAAGACGTCCGGGTAAGTGTCGGCCAGAATAACGGCCATGGCCCCGCCCGCCGAAAGACCCGCGACGAACACCTGATGCCGTTCCAAGTCGAATTCCCGCATCAAGCCCCGGGCAATGCCTGCGATGACGGCCGGTTCTCCTGCGCCGCGCGACTGGTTGGCCGGGGCAAACCAGTTCCAGCATGACGCGGCGTTGTGGCTGCGGGTCTGCGCCGGGTAGGCGACGGCCAGACCGTGCTTCTGGGCTATGGTGTTCATGTTGGTCCCGATCGCAAAATCGTCCGGATCCTGACTGCAGCCATGCAGCATCACGATCAATCCCTTGGGCCCGCCGGGGTGTCGGGCCGGAAGATACAGCTTGAAATCGCGCGCCCCGGCCGAACTGGTGTGGGTCCGTTCCAGATACCGGGCACCTTTCGGGATAGCAGGATGTTTCGACGGACCGGCCTGCCCGGAAAGCAGGAAAGGGCCGGGCATCGCTGCCTTTGCCGCGCGCAACTGTCTCAGCACCACGCTTAGCCGCCGATCTGCGGACGGGCTTTTCGGAGATGTCCCCTTCCGCGGCATCTTGGCCTTGGACTTGCGCGGTTTGGTTGCGGGCTTGGGCTTGCCGGGGGCAAGCACGGACAACGACGCCACAACGGACCTGGCCATCGCGCCGCCGATCGCCCGCTGCATGGCACTTGTCGCGGAACCCGCGTTGCCTGCGCGCGTCAGTCTTGCGCGCGTCAGTCTTGTCGCCCGGCGCAGTGCCGTCGCGAAGGTGAATTTCATCCAAGTGTTCCCGGGACAGAAGTTTGCGGCAGCCAACCGTTGAAGGTCTGATGGCTGCCCTTGAGGCCTGCGATGGGCACGCAGCAGATTGCAGCGCGTGCCAT
>JAUSPL010000629.1 GCA_030656535.1 Gemmobacter sp. | reverse complement strand
GCGATGCCGTCCAGGCCTTGGTTACGCCCCTTTGGTTAGAGGTTCGCACGATGGCCGAACTGATCTTTTCACGCTCGGCCCGGTTCATGTTCATCTTGCGGCCCGGCAGCATCCAGATGTCGGCGTCCAACCCGATCTGATGACTTGCATGGCCAGACGTCATCGGCCCACCGCGCGGTTGGCTGATGTCGCCCACATAGATCCCGCTCCACCCGATCCGGGTCGCCTCGACCGACAGATCTTTGACAAAGGCGATCATTTCGGGGTGGCCCCAGTTCCGGTTGCGCGACAGACGCATCGCCTGCCAGGTCGGACCGGATTCGGGCAATTGTTCAAACCCCGCACCACACCCTTTGGCATAGCTGCCGATGGCTGTGGGTGCATGGGCGCTGGCGCTGCGCATGGCGCCAAACAGCTTGTTTGCCTTGTCCTGCGCCACCGCCGGTGACGTCAACCCTGCGCAAAGCGCAATAATCGTTACAATTCTGCTGAACATGCCTGCCTGTCCCCATCTGGTTTGACCCAGACTAGCAGAACAAGTCCGGCAACAAAAAGCACGATAAGGGGAACGATCCCTGACTGTTGCGATCCTGTAATATCCGTCACGACCCCGATCGACAGGGGTGCAATGAACGAGGTCGCCTTGCCCGCCAGCGCGTAGAGCCCAAAGGACTCGGTCATTTTTGCGGGCTCCGCCTGGCGCACAAGCATCGTGCGGCTTGCCGATTGCAGCGCGCCCCCGCCCGCCCCGATCAGGGCGCCCAGCAAATAGAACGCGATATCGGGCAAGCTGCTGTCGGGGGTGACTGCAATGCCGAAAACCGATGTCCGGGACACATAGACCACGCCCACCGCGACCAGTGCCAGCACCAGAACACACAGGGCAATCACCGGCTTTGGCCCAAAGCGGCTGTCTGCCCGCCCGCCAAGCCAAGCAAAGACTGCCCCGGTGACCGCAGCCAGAATCCCGAACACCCCGACATCCGTGACCGACCACCCCAGCACGCCAAAGGCATAGATGCCGCCAAACGTATACATTCCGTTCAGCGCGTCGCGGTACAGCATCGACGACAGCAGATAGGCCGACATGCTGCGGCGACCGGGCAAATTGCGCAGGGTTTGCCTTAGTTCGGGCCAGGCGGTGCGGGCGGCCGCAACGACGCCAAGCCCCTTTCGCCGTGGTTCGCGCACCCACAAAAAGAACGGAATCATGAATACCGCATACCAGATCGCCGTAAACGGGCCGACGGCACGGGTGCCTTCGCGGGTTTCAGGGTCAAGCCCGAAAATCGGCGCAATGCCGATAAGTGTCTTGCCGGTGGCACCCTCTGCGAACAGCGCCAGCATCAGGATAAGCGACAGCACCCCGCCAGCATAGCCAAAGGCCCAGCCCGAGCCCGACACCTTGCCCAACTCTTCGCGAGGAGCAAGGTCAGGCATCATGGCGTTGGTAAATATGGTCGCGAACTCCATCCCGATCAGGCCGACACCAAACGCGAACATCACCCACCAGATGTTGAAATCCTGTGGCGCAGAATACCAGATGCCCCAGGCCCCCAGCACATACATCAGCGAAAACAGCCAGATGAACGGCATTCGCCCGCCGGCCTTGTCCGCGACAGCCCCCAGCAAAGGCGCTGCGATGGCGATCAGAAAACCCGCAGCCCCGATCCCATAGCCCCAGATCGCCTGTGCCGCCGAGCCGTCGCCGACCTGTGACCCGACATAAGGACCAAATATGAACGTCAGCAGAAGCGTGTTGTATGGCTGACTGGCCCAGTCAAAAAAGAACCAGCCCCAGATGCGCTTTTTCTCGGTCGTCATGGCGTTCCCCGGCCCATACCCCGGCTTTGATATGACAGGGCGCGGATACAAACCGCAAGCAGTGGTTTGAAACGGAACTGTAACGGTGATTTACAACAGGCGCGTGCTTTCCGGCGGCCAAGGGCGCAAGGCATCCGCCGTGATCCAGGCCTGAACCCAGTCGGGCAGAGCCGGGCTTTTCCCATCCTGTCCCATGGCGGCAAGCACGCGTTGTGGGTTGACGATCCCCGCCTTGTCGGTGACAGCCTGCCGCAATAGCATCTGGTTGGTGCATTCACCGCCGCGAAACATGCTTTGTTCCAGATAGATGAACCGGCTATCCCAGCCAAGACACCGGCTGACCATGTCAAAGCGCTGAAATGCCCGCACCCTGCGGCGATACCGGACCGAGTTTCCCGCCACCGTCATTCCCCACTTGTTCGCGCGCAGGGCCTTGTAAATGCCTGTGCGCATGGCGAAGGGAATGCGCCCCAGATCATACAGCGTCAAAGTGCGGCCATTGTTCAACTCGATCCAGGGGTCCAGATCCCACGGCCAGCAGGTATGGCGACTGACGTGCGGGTCCAGCAACCCAAGCGGGGGAAGCTTGCGGGCGGCCAATGCCTCATAGGCAAAACGGGCGAAGGGGTACATGTCCAGTCTCCTTTCCCGGTCCGGTGCCGCAGCATGGGGCCAAGGTCAAGGGCAACGCTGCGACGAATGGCCGTGAACGGGAAAGTTGCCTTGCCCTTGGGGGCTGTGGCCGTTACCTAAGTGCTATCCAGAACAAGGGCCCGTCATGACCTCACTATTGCAAATCCTGCTTTTGATCCTCGATGTCGTGCAATTCATCATCATTGCCCATATCATCATGAGTTGGCTTATCAACTTTCAGGTGCTCAACCTGCGTCAACCCATCGTTGGCCAGATCTGGGACGGTCTCAACCGGCTGCTGGAGCCGATCTACAGCCGGGTGCGGTCGGTGTTGCCGAGCATGGGCGGGCTTGATCTTGCGCCATTACTTGTCTTGCTGGCGGTTTACGGCTTGCGGATCGTGCTGATCAACAACCAGGCCGCATTTTCCTGAGCGGTTGATGGTGCGCTAGCCCCAGACCCCTGAACACTTCTTTACAATTCCGCAGGCTCATGACCCGACCCGAAGACCTTTTGGCGCGCATCTTCGGCTTCCCTGGCTTCCGGCCTGGTCAGGAAGAGATTGTCGACGCTGTGACCGCGGGTCGCAACACCTTGGCGATCATGCCGACCGGGGGCGGCAAGTCGCTGTGTTTCCAGTTGCCAGCCCTGTGTCGCGACGGCGTGACTGTGGTGATCTCTCCTCTTATCGCGCTGATGCGCGATCAGGTTCGCGCCCTGCGTGCGGTGGGGGTCGAGGCGGGGGCGCTGACTTCGGGCAATACCGATGACGAAACCGCGGACGTGCTCCGCGGTCTGGATCAGGGTCGCATCAAGCTTTTGTATATGGCGCCAGAGCGGCTGGCCGCAGCGGGGACGCAGGCGATGCTGCGCCGCATCGGGTGTACCTTGATTGCCGTGGACGAGGCACATTGCGTGTCGCAATGGGGTCATGATTTTCGCCCGGATTACCTGCGCATCGGCGATTTGCGGCGCAGTCTGGATGTGCCGCTGGCAGCCTTTACCGCGACTGCGGACGCCGAAACCCGCGGGGAAATCGTCACCCGGCTGTTTGACGGCGTCGCGCCAGAAACCTTTCTGCGCGGGTTCGACCGCCCCAACATCCACCTGGCCTTTGCACCCAAAGATCAGCCCCGCCGCCAGATCCTTGATTTTGCCGGCCGCCGCAAAGGTCAGTCTGGCATCGTGTACTGCGCGACCAGGGCGAAAACCGAAGCCCTGGCGCTGGCGCTGCGCGATGACGGCCATCCTGCGGTATCCTACCACGGCGGGATGGACGCCGAGGTCCGGCGGAAAACAGAAATCAGGTTCCAGCAAGAAGACGGTTTGATCGTGGCGGCGACAATCGCTTTTGGGATGGGCATCGACAAACCCGATATCCGCTGGGTTGCC
>JAUSPL010000623.1 GCA_030656535.1 Gemmobacter sp. | reverse complement strand
GGGACGGTTGCAGATGACGGTGGAATACCCCGCCGCCTTGATCGCGGGCAGGTCTGACGGGGAAATCTGCGGACTGACCGCATAGTCGGGGGTAAGAGCGCGGATATCCATGTCGTCTCCTCAGGCGGTTGCAAACTGGTCGATGCGCTGGCGTAAACGGGGTGCCGCGTACATGCCACCCATCATTGCCACAAGAAACACCACGCCGCCAACCCCGCCAAAGCTCAAAGACGCCATTGCCGGGCCGGGGCACAGACCCGCAAGTCCCCAGCCCGCGCCAAACATCACCGACCCAATCACCAGCGAGCGGTCGATTGTCGGCTCAACCGGGGCGGGCAGGGCGTTCCCCAGAACTGCGGTGCTTCGCCGCGCGGCCACGCGCCAAGCAAGAATCATCGGCAAGATCGCGCCGCCCAAAACAAACGCCAGGGTCGGGTCCCAGGCACCGAACACATCCAGCCATCCCTGCACCTTGGTGGTGTCAACCATGCCGGAGACAGTCAGGCCCGCACCAAAAAGGCCGCCGGACAGAAAGGCAAACAAGCTTCTTTTCATCAGATGATCCCCAGAATATGCCGCGCCGTGACCATCGCGATGCCACCCGCCAGCAGATAAAACACGGTCGCCACGATTCCGCGCAGCGAGAACCGCGAAATACCGCAAACGCCGTGCCCCGAGGTACACCCCTTGGCGATCCGCGTACCCGCGCCCACCAAAAGCCCGGCCACGATGATCACCGCCCAATTGCCCGTGATATGCGTGTCCACGGTCGTGAAGAATGGCACGACTGCTATCGGCACCAGCACCAGACCGGCGATAAAGGCCAGCCTTTCGGCGGCGGTTGACCACCCGCTGCGATCAACCAAGCCGCCAAGAATTCCCGAGGCCCCCATGATCCGGCCATTGACCAGCAGATAAAGTGCTGCCGCGCCGCCGATCATCAGCCCCCCGACAAAGCCAAATACCCAGTCTTGTTCTATCATCTCAGATGTTCCATTCAGCCAAAATGCTCCACCGCAGGCACCGACACCCGCGTCAGATGCAGTTCAAGGTTTCTAGGTCAGAGCTTGTTCAACGGCACTTTCAGGTAGCTGACGCCGTCGTCTTCGGGTTCGGGCATCTGCCCCGCGCGCATGTTCACCTGCAATGACGGAATGATCAGGCGCGGCATTGCCAGCGTCGCATCCCGGGTCTGGCGCATCGACACAAAGTCTTCGCGCGACCGGCCCGCCCCGACATGGACGTTCAGCGCCTTTTGCGCCCCCACAGTCGTTTCCCAGGCATACTCGTCGCGGCCCGGGGCCTTGTAGTCATGGCCGACGAAGATACGCGTGGTTTCTGGCAGGGACAGGATCTTCTGGACCGAGTCGAACATGGTATCTGCCGAGCCGCCGGGGAAGTCGCATCGCGCCGTGCCAAAGTCCGGCATGAACAATGTGTCGCCCACAAAGGCCGCATCGCCGATGACATAGGTCAGGCAGGCCGGGGTATGTCCCGGCGTATGCAAGACATCGGCGCGCAGCTGCCCGATCATCAAGCTGTCACCCTCTTTGAACAGGCGGTCGAATTGCGATCCGTCGCGTTGAAACCGTGTCCCTTCGTTGAATACCTTGCCAAAGGTGTTCTGCACGACGGTAATATTCTCGCCGATGCCGATTTTTCCGCCCAGCCGTTCTTGCAGATAGGGGGCTGCTGACAAGTGATCGGCATGGACATGGGTTTCCAGGATCCACGCAACCTCAAGACCGTTTTCGCGCACGAACGCGATGACCGCATCCGCCGAACGCGTATCGGTGTGTCCCGATGGATAGTCGAAATCCAGCACGGAATCGATGATGGCACAGGCACGACCTTCCGGGTCCTGCACGACATAGGTGATCGTGTTGGTCGCTTCGTCGAAGAAGGCTGAAACCTTGGGCGTCATGATGGGGCCTTTCACATTGGATTGATGGCAATATAGGTTGGGCAGCAATACATTTCAACAATTGAATATGTGATGAATTGAAACCCACGCAAGATTGACCTGAATCAAGGCAGCGAGTTCTGGACGTCTCTAGACTTACTTTAACAAGGGAGAGTTGCATGACCAGCATAGCAGACCGCAAGGCCCAACTGATCGCACGTCTGAACGAGTTGACGGCACGGCTTGACACGATCGAGGCCGAGCTTGAGAGCCATCATGCAAAAGATTGGGACGATCTGGCAACCGAGCGTGAAGAAGATGAGGTGCTTGAAGGGATGGGCCTGTCGGGACAACAGGAAATCCGCAAGATCAAGGCTGCTTTGGACCGGATTGCAGACGGCGACTACGGATTTTGCACGAAATGCGGGGCGGAAATCCTGTCCGAACGGCTGGACGTTCTTCCGTACACGCCCTTTTGCCGCAACTGCGCAACCTGACCGACGCGACTGCGCAACCTGACCAAGGAGACCGCCATGAAACCTGATCCGCAAAAGCCTTGCGCCCCGGAAGCGCCGGGCGCGATTGCCAACCCGGCCTTGGGTCGACTGCTGCAAGAGATGCTGGCCCTTGCCAAGCTGATGCCCGTCGCGCGCCCAACCGCAGAACGCCGTGTTCCGAATGAGGACCTGTTTGACAATATGCCCGTCTGACCGACAGGCGCGGGGGTGCGACCGAGGGTTGCCAAATCGCGCTCTGTCGCCTCTTAATGCGGTCAAACAGCCCCATCAGGGGGCGTGGCGGCGGAGAAGAGCGCATGACGACTGCGGTAAGGCTTGAAAATCACGGTGATATTGCGGTTTTGCTGATCGACAGCCCGCCGGTCAATGCGCTGGGCCATGCCGTGCGTGCGGGGTTGTCATCGGGAATAGCGTCGGCGGTGGCTGATCCGTCGATCCGCGCCATCGTCATCCTGGCCGAAGGGCGCACCTTTCCCGCAGGAGCCGACATATCAGAATTCGGCAAGCCGCCGCAGGACCCATGGCTGCCCGAGGTGTGCAACCAGATCGAGGCCAGCCCCAAACCCGTGATCGCAGGCATCCATGGCACGGCCTTGGGGGGCGGGTTGGAGGTCGCCTTGTCCGCACATTGGCGGGTGGCGCTGGCGTCGGCCAAGGTTGGGCTGCCCGAAGTCAGTCTGGGGATATTGCCGGGTGCTGGCGGCACCCAACGTACCCCGCGGTTGATCGGCGCGGCACAGGCGCTGGCGCTTATGATTTCTGGAAAACCCGTCACAGCGGCGCAGGCTCTGGCCATGGGTCTGCTGGATCAGGTGGTGGACGTTGATCTGCCAGAGGCCACACTTGCGCTGGCACGCCGATTGATCGACGAAGGCGCCGCGCCGCGCCCGACGTGCAACCGGCGCGATGGGATGCGCGACCCGGTCGCCTATGAGGCTGCGGTGGCCGAAGCCCGCGCGCGCCATGCCGCCGACCGCCTGCCAGGCCCGCGCCGGATCATCGATTGCGTCGAAGCTGCCTTGTTGCTGCCTTTTGATCAGGGCTTGGCGTTTGAACGCGCGGCATTTTCCGAACTGGTCGCATCGCCTGAATCTGCTGGATTGCGTCACGCCTTTTTTGCCGAGCGCGCCTGCGCCAAGATGCCCGAGGCAGCGGTGCCCGCACGGGTGCTGGCCCATGTTGGTGTCGTGGGTGGCGGCCTTATGGGGGCAGGCATTGCCTATGCCTGCCTGAAGGCCGGATATTCGGTCACCCTGCTGGACCGTGACCGTGACGGGCTGACCCGGGGGTTGGAGCGGATCGCAAAGCTGCAACAGGGCGCGGTCGACAAGGGCCGGATGTCCGAGGCCACACGCGACGCCGACTGGGGGCGGCTGGCCGGTGCGCTGGAAACCGCCGCGTTGGGCTCGGTGGATCTTGCGATCGAAGCGGTCTTCGAGGATTTCGACGTCAAGGCAGAGGTTCTGCGCAGTCTGGATGCGGTGATGAAGCCGGGGGCCGTGATCGCGACCAACACGTCCTATCTGGACGTGAACGCGCTGGCGCAGGTGACATCGCGCCCACAGGACGTGGTGGGGCTGCACTTCTTTTCACCCGCCCATATCATGCGGCTTCTGGAAATCGTTGTCGGGCAGGACACCGCACCGGATGTCGTGTCAACCGGGCTTGCCTTGGGCAAACGGCTTGGCAAGGTGTCGGTGCGTTCGGGGGTCTGCGACGGGTTTATCGGAAATCGGGTTTTGACTGCCTACCGGACGGCTGCGGATTTCATGGTCGAGGATGGCGCATCCCCGG
Source organism: Gemmobacter sp. (assembly GCA_030656535.1). Taxonomy (GTDB): domain Bacteria; phylum Pseudomonadota; class Alphaproteobacteria; order Rhodobacterales; family Rhodobacteraceae; genus JAUSPL01. The sequence goes on along the minus strand of JAUSPL010000623.1, from coordinate 832 downwards.
CACAGGTCGATGCTGCGATGCGGGCGTTTGGCATGCCTGTCGGGCCGTTTCAGGTGTCCGACATGGCCGGCTTGCAGATCGGCTGGGCGCGGCGCAAACGGCTTGCGGACACCCGCGATCCGGCAAAACGCTATGTCGCGATTGCCGACCGGCTGTGCGAGGCGGGGCGCTTTGGCCAACCAAACGGCAAGGGCTGGTATTTGTATGAAGGCCGCGAGGGGCGCGAAGATCCCGAAGTTGCGGCGATCATTCAAGCCGAGCGTGACGCCAAGGGCATCATTGCGCGCAGCTTCAGCGATGACGACATCCGCGCCCGCTGTCTGGCAGCCATGGCCAACGAAGGCGCGCGCATCGTCGAGGAAGGCATCGCCTTGCGCCCGTCGGATGTGGATGCGGTCAAGCTGTTTGGCTATGGATTCCCGCGCTGGGAAGGGGGGCCAATGCACTGGGCCGACCAGTTTGGCATCTTGCAACTGCGCAATGCGATCCGGAGCTTTGCCGATCAGGCCCCGGATTTCTGGCAACCCGCCGCGATCCTGGATGACCTGATCAAGAACGGGCGCAAATTCGGCGATCTGAACCGCTAATTCGGCGCGCCGGGCTGTTCAGCGCAGCATCAGCCCGGCGACCACCGCCCCCAGCCCCAGTGCCGACATCCCCAGCGCGCCAAGGTTCACCGCAACCACGCGCTGCAGGGCCGATTTCAGCGCCGCGTCGTCCAGACCGGCGCGCTTTGCCCGGGTGACCATCACGATGCACCAGACGATCCCGGCCACGCCTGCCAGCGTCATTGCCGCTCCGATCCAGATCAGCCATTCCATCGCAGTCCCCT
>JAUSPL010000621.1 GCA_030656535.1 Gemmobacter sp. | reverse complement strand
GCGGTGATCGCAGGTCTGCCGACAAACGCGGCACGCATCGGCATTCGCCGATTTGCGCTATTGAGTCGGTGTCCCGTGTTACAAGCCGGGCCCAAGCTGACGCTTACGGCAAGGTGGCAAAGGTTGACCCTGACGCCAGTGGCCGCCCCGACCAAACCCGACCAAACCGCGTTCGGTCTGATGTCAGGCGTGCCGCATCGGCGTCAGCATGGATCGACCCTGCGGTCGATTGCGGCCATCGCCTCTTCGGCGGTTTCGACATAGGTGATGAGGTCGAGGTCTTCGACCGAGATCGTTCCGGCCTCGGCTAGGGCTTGCCAGTTGATGATCGTGTCCCAGAACTTGCGCCCGAACAAAAGGAAGGGCACGCGCTTCATTCGTCCGGTCTGGATCAGGGTCAGGCTTTCAAACATCTCGTCCAGTGTACCAAAGCCGCCCGGAAAGATGCAGATCGCCCGCGCCCGCATCAGGAAATGCATCTTCCGAATGGCGAAGTAGTGAAAGTTGAAACACAGGTCCGGCGTGACATAGGGGTTGGGGGCCTGCTCATGCGGCAAGACAATGTTCAGCCCGATGGAATGGCCCCCCACATCCTGTGCGCCGCGGTTGCCCGCCTCCATGATCCCAGGGCCGCCGCCGGTCACAACGACCAGTTCCCGCCCATAGGTTTTCAGGCTGCGCTCGGTGATCATGCGGGACAGACGCCGCGCTTCTTCATACCACGGCGAAAGGGCGGATGCCGGTCCGTTGCCCTCGGTTTCGGGAATCCGGGCGCTGCCCATCAAGACGACTGTGGACCGGATGCCCCGTTCGTCCATGACCATCTGGGGCTTCAACAGTTCCAGTTGCAGCCGGACCGGACGCAATTCCTCGCGCATCATGAAGTCGGTATCGGTGAAAGCAAGCTTGTAGGCGGGCGCCCGGGTCTGTGCGGTGTCAGGGATGCGGTCGGCGGTGGCCGCATCTTGTGTGCTGTCACGGAAAGGGTGGGTGCGGGCGTCGTCTTTCATCTTGCTTCCTCTGCGCATTGCGCGGACGTTTTCCCCGGTCTATAGCCATAATGCACATAAAACCATCTGAAAACCGGAGCGACCCATGTCAAACGCCGCCCTCGAGTCCGCCATCGAAGCCGCCTGGGAGGCGCGCGACAGCATCACCCCATCGTCGAAAGGCGAGGCGCGCGATGCCATAGAAGCGACTCTGGAGGCATTGGACAAGGGCGTCCTGCGCGTGGCCGAAAAGCGCGGCCAAGACTGGCACGTCAACCAGTGGGCGAAAAAGGCCGTTCTGCTGGGTTTTCGGATCAAGGATATGGAACCCCAATCCGGTGGGCCCCAAGGGGCAGGCTGGTGGGACAAGGTGGATAGCAAGTTCCTGGGCTGGGGCCCCGATCAGTGGAAGACGGCGGGTTTTCGTGCGGTGCCCAACTGCGTTGTCCGGCGCTCGGCCTACATCGCGCCGGGGGTGGTGCTGATGCCGTCGTTTGTCAATATCGGTGCCTATGTTGACAGCGGGACCATGGTTGATACCTGGGCCACGGTGGGGTCCTGCGCCCAGATCGGCAAGAACGTCCATCTGTCGGGCGGCGTGGGGATCGGCGGCGTGCTGGAACCGATGCAGGCCGGGCCGACCATCATCGAGGACAACTGCTTCATCGGGGCGCGGTCCGAGGTGGTCGAGGGTTGCATCGTTCGTGAAGGTTCGGTGCTTGGAATGGGTGTGTTCATCGGGAAGTCGACCAAGATCGTGGACCGCGAAACCGGTGCTGTGACGTATGGCGAGGTGCCGGCAGGATCGGTGGTTGTCGCAGGTTCGATGCCGTCCAAGAACGGGATCAACCTGTATTGCGCCGTGATCGTCAAAAAGGTGGACGCGCAAACCCGGTCCAAGACGTCGATCAACGAACTGCTGCGCGATTGATGCATGATGCGCCCCCGTTTGGGGGCGTTTCACGTTTCATCTGAACCTGGCGGGTTCGGGGGATTGCATTGAAGCTGGTCCCCCGGTGCCACCTCAGGGCTTTGGCAGCGTCTCGAATGTCAGGCCCGCCGCCGAGCCTTGCTCGAACCCTGACCAATAGCTGTGATCGGCGCCTTTGACGCCGTCCTTGACCGACCACACGCCATCCACCCCGTTGGGAACGAGGTCGAGATAGCCCGCGCCCGATACGTCGCCTTTCAGATGCAGGTCCAAGAACGCGGTGGCAAAGTGCTGCGCCACGTTGTTCATCCGCATCGTGTCCCAAACCGGGTCGGCGTAATGGCCGAACGGTGCCCAACCCAGCTTTTCCGACACCGGCCAGCTTTCGGCCGGGGCCGGGATCGGGGCGGCGGCATTGTGGCCGGCGTTCTGAAAAGTCAGCAGGTGGCGCGTGGTCCCCGTCGCCCCGGCAAAGATCTCACGCAAGGCGTCATAACCCGACACAGTATCGACGCTACCCGCCATGATCATCGTCGGCACCCGCAGGCCTGCCAGTCCGGCATCGTCCCAAAAGCCCGCGTTACGCCCCCAGGGACCGATGGCGATCACCGCTGCCAGTCGGTCATCCATCAGCGCGCTGTGACTGTCGCTGCCCGCCAGATGGGCCGCAAGCGCCCCGTGCGGCGGGGCAAACTGCAGCTCGGTCGCGGCTTTGGTCACCCCCGCCCCGCCAAAGATCAGCGCGCCGTAGCCCCCCATCGAATAGCCGATGACGGCGGTCTTGCTGGCGTCGATCCGGCCCGCAAGGTCAGTGCCAAGGGTGTCGGGGTCGGTCAGCGCATCCAGCACAAAAGCCTGATCCAGCGGGCGGTTCAGCAAGGTGGACCCAAAGGCAAGCTGGCTGTCATAGGTACTGT
>JAUSPL010000619.1 GCA_030656535.1 Gemmobacter sp. | reverse complement strand
CGCAACGAATTGATCCGGGTGGTATTTCCGCCGCTTCTGCTAATCGTTGCCGTCCTGGGATCGATCCTTGGTGGCATCACGAACCCGACCCCGGCGGCGGCGCTGGGGGCGGCGGGGGCGATCATGCTGGCCGCCTATCGCAAGCTGCGGGACGAACAGGGCACCGGCAAACTGATCATCCAGTCATCCTATGCCGTGGTGATCATGATCCTGGTGGGAATTAACTTTGATCTGCGGGTCGGGGTCGGGGCACCGTCGGTGGAACAATGGATCGCGTTCATTGTCGCGCAGGCGTCCTATCACTTTGCAGTTTTCGGCATCCTCTATGCATGCTGGGTCTTGATGCGGACCCATGTGCTGACGCCGGTGGTGCGCGAAACGGCCAAGGTCACCTCGATGGTGTTTGCCATCCTGATCGGGTCGCAACTGCTGAACCTTGTTCTGATCTCGTTCGGGGGCGAGCACTACATCCAGTCCTTCCTGCGCAGTTTTGACAACGAGTGGAAGGTTTTCCTGATCGTGATGCTGGTGCTGTTCGTGCTGGGGTTCGTGTTGGATTTCCTGGAAATCGTCTACATCGTGATTCCGATTGTCGGCCCGGTGATCTATGGCGGGACGATGGACCCGAAATGGGTCACCATCATGATCACGTTGAACCTGCAGACCAGTTTTCTGACCCCGCCATTCGGGTTCGCGCTGTTCTATCTGCGCGGAGTCGCCCCGAAAGAGGTGACGACCCGGCACATCTATCAGGGCATCATTCCCTTTGTCCTGATTCAGCTGTTCGCACTTGTCCTGCTGTGGGTGTTCCCCAGTATCGTGACCATTGTTCCCGCCCTACTTCCGGCGGGCTGAGCATCAGCCCTGCTCGACCCGGGCAGCCCGTCCGCCCCGCCTGCGCGGGGTGGTCGGGGCCATTAGTCCTGCGGTCAATACGGCGGTCATCGGATGGGCATCAGCCCCTGCGCCGTAATGGGCCAGCACCACACGCAACGCCTCGGCGGTTTCTACGCCCCGCCCAAGGCTTAGCGCCCAGTCGATCAGGATCGACCGACATTCGGCGTCGCTGATCCCTTCGATCTGATAGGATTCGCGCACCAACCCCTTGGGGTCCGCCACTGTCAGGTCCAAGATCCGTCTCCCCATGTCGCCCGACCCTTCTTCTGCGCGCGTGCAGGGCGCTGCACCGTCAGTCGTGTGCGCCAAGCTGATCCGAAATAACCGCAGCCGCCGCGTCTGTCAGCGACACAAGCGATGCCGCCAGCGCCGCAGCATCCTTGGCCCCGGTTTCGCGCATGATGAACGCCCGCGCCCCTTCACCCAGACCGTCGGGGTCCGCCGATGGTGCCGACAACAGCCGGGCGCCCGCCTGTACCCGCCACAGCAACCGATAGGCCGACAGCAGCGTGTCTTCCTGGTCCTTGGTCAGCACTCCGGCACGCACACCCGCCCGCAGTTGCGCCTCGACACGCCTGGCAGGGTCGCCCGCGCGCAGGCAGGCCGTCTGTGCCATAAGCTCGATTTCCATGATCCGGCCGGGGCCTGCCTTGGCTTCCCATCCGCCACCCGGTTTGGCGGCGGCCAGACGGGCGCGCATTTCGGCGACGTCGGCGATCACCCGATCCCCCTTGCCCTTGGCGGCCAAAAGGCTGCGGCGGAACCCCTCGACCTCGGCGCCCAGATCCATGTTGCCTGCAATGGGGCGTGCCCGGGTCAGGGCCAGATGTTCCCAGGTCCAAGCCTCGGTTTCCTGATAGTTGCGAAAGGAGGGCAGGGACGTCGCCACCGGACCTTGCCGCCCCGAGGGCCGCAGCCGCATATCGACCTCATACAGGCGTCCTTCCGGCAGTTGCGCGGTCAGGGCCGTGACCAGGGCTTGCGTCAATCGGGCGTAATAGGGGCGGCTGGCCAACGGGCGGGGGCCATCAGATGTCTCGACCCCGGCATCGTCATAGATCACGATCAGATCCAGATCGGATTCTGCGTTCAGTCGCCCAGCCCCCAGACTTCCCATGCCCAGCACGACAGCGCCGCGTCCCGGCGGCATCCCGTGTTTGCGGGCAAATTCCGTCGTCACCGGCCCCCAAAGCGCCACCAGTATAGCGTCCGCAAGATCGGCGTATTGCTTGCCGGATTCAAACGCGTCGATCAGGCCTTGCAGATGATGAACGCCAATTCGGAAATGCCATTCCTTCATCCAGATCCGGGTCGTATCCAGCTTCTTCTCATAGTCCCCGACCAGGTCCAGCCGATCACGAAGATCCGCCACAAGCGCCGGAACACCCGGCCAGGGCGCAAAGAAGGCGCCCCCCAACACCGCATCCAGAACGCCGGAATTGCGCGACAGATGCCGCGCCAATTCGGGCGCGGTGGCGGCGATGTCGACGATCAGGTCGATCAACGTCGGGTTGGAATCGAACAGCGAAAACAGTTGGACCCCGGCGGGCAATCCAGCCAGAAACCCGTCAAACGCAACCAGCGCCTCTTCGGGGTTGGCCGCCCGCATCATGCGGCGCAACACCTGTGGCCACAGCCGCTTGAAGATTTCCACCGCGCGGCTTGACCGAAGCGCAGGGTAGGCGCGCCACCCCTCGACGATGGCGGCCATCTTTGGTGTCAGGTCCGGCGCGTCCTCGGCTTGCGCCGGGGCGAAGAACCCTTCGGTCAGGGCCGCGACACAATCCAGCCGCGCGCGCAGGTCGGCCCGGAACCGCGCTGTGTCGCCGATCCCGCAAAAACGCGCGATCCGATCAAAGCCTTCGGCGTTCTGGGGCAAAAGGTGGGTCTGCGCGTCCTGGACCATCTGCAACCTGTGCTCGACCTCGCGGTGAGCGCGGTATAGCACGGTCAACTCATCCGCGACGCCTGGTGGGACCCAACCCTTGGCGGCCAGGGCTGCCAAGCCGCCAACCGTCGTGTTGTTGCGCAGATCAGGGTCGCGCCCGCCCGCGATCAATTGCCGGGTCTGGGTGAAAAACTCGATCTCGCGGATGCCGCCGATGCCCAGTTTCATGTTGTGACCTTCCAGAACCACAGGCCCAGCCAGCCCTTTGTGGTCGCGGATGCGCAATCGCATGTCATGGGCGTCCTGGATGGCTGCGAAATCCAGATGACGGCGCCACACGAACGGCGTGAGGGTCTTCAGAAACCTGTACCCCGCATCCAGGTCGCCGCCGCAGGGCCGCGCCTTGATATAG
>JAUSPL010000379.1 GCA_030656535.1 Gemmobacter sp. | reverse complement strand
AGTCACAAACATCTGGATCGCCCCCAGAAACAGCGCATAGACCGCAACCAGCAGGGCAAATGTCAAAAGCACGCCAACCCACAACACCCGGCGAAACCGCCGGTCGCCCAACTGACCCAAGGCGCGCAGGAAATCTGTCAGGATCATGCGGAAACCCAAGTGACGATACTGTCCATGTTCGGCCGCGGACGATCCGGCGGAACCGCAGTCTGTGTGCCGATATGCACGATCCCGGCCACCCATTCGTCGGGCGCCAGATCCAGCCCCTGCTCCATCACACCGCGATCATACGCAGGCCAGCCGGTCAGCCAGCATGCCCCCCAACCATCCGCCAGCGCCGCATTGACCAAAGCCGCGCAGACCGCGCCGGCCGACAGTGTCTGCTCGATCACCGGGATCTTGTCGGACGCCTTTGGGCTGGCAACCACCACCACCGCCATCGGGCTGAGGTCATAGGCATCCCGTCCCTTGGCCGCCAGTGCGGCGTCATAGCCAAGCGCCCCCGCGCGGTCGTCGATCACCTGCGCCAGACGCCCAAGGGCTGCTCGCTCCAACACGATGAACCGCCAGGGCTCCAGCTTGCCGTGGTCGGGCACGCGCGCAGCCGCGGTCAGCAGGGTCATCACCACATCCTTTGTCGGTGCGGGGGCAGTCAGGCTGCGGACCGGGCGGGACCGGCGGGTCAACAAGAAGTCCAGTGCGGGCGAAGCAGTCATTGCAGTCTCCTTTTTCCATCCCAGATGTCGGCCTTTGGTCGTGAAGGGTCAACCCGAGACGTCGAATTTCCGCGCAAACTGACCTGCGGGCCAGGCTTTCCGGCCCCACATGATCTGGGATTGGTCGCGCAAGAGCAATCTGGGTCTTGTGCAAAAGGCCTGGGTCTTCTGCAAAAGGATTGCGCGCTCCAGTGCGGAGTGCACGCACCTTGGAATCCATCAGACGGGGCACAGCCCGATCATCGGCGCCCGATCATCGACCACGGCACAGATCTTGACGTTTCGCCAGCACGGGCCGGGCAACGGCTTGGCGCCTCGCGTCAGAAAGAGCCTGTGTGCGTGATCGCATGATGCGCGGTCCGAACGGGATATACGGGTTGGCGGGACTTGAATTGCTGGTGTGTAGACATGGGAATAAACCCGCCTTGATCGGCATCTGCCAGATCCGGGCGGGGTTGAAACCCTTCAGGCCGAGTCAACTGGCCAAGCCAGATCGTTTGCCCCGCTGCCTGCACCTGTGGTGTCCTACAGTCAGGCCCCGACAAACGGGGCGCCAATCACTTGGAAGGCTTGGTGGTCCCGGTGCCAAGCGTACCGCCCGAATTGCCCGAAATCCCTTTGGAAAACGTGGCCGGGGCGGCGGTCTTGGTCTTGTCCTTCTTGGGCTTCTTGACTTCCTTGTTGCTGCGCATCTGTCCTTTGGCCATGATCTTTGTCCTGTGATCGGGTCGGGTCGCCAAGAGGCGCCTGACAAGTTACGCTTGAGGTCTTTCCAGAATTACCGGGACACGCCCCCGACCCACTGTCAAGCACCTTCAAAGGCAGCGCGATGCAGACCACACCTCAGGACCGCAAAAGAAATATGCACCCATGCAAGGCCCGCATCCCCATCACCTGAACCGCGGGCAAAAAACCGCGCGCCCCTCTTTCCTTCGGAGACAAATCCCCTATGCTGATGGCAAGCAACAAGGGATGGGAAATGGTTCGGTCGATAGATTATGGCAATCTCATGCACCGGGCGATGCGGGGCCTGATCCAACAGGTGCTGACCGATATTGCGGACAATGGACTGCCCGGCGCGCATCACTTTTTCATCACCTTCGACACCACGCATCCCGACGTGCAGATCGCCGATTGGCTGCGCGCACGCTATCCGTCGGAAATGACAATCGTCATCCAGCACTGGTTTGACAACCTGACCGTCACCGACGAAGGTTTTGCCATAACACTGAACTTTGGCAACCAGCCGGAACCGTTGGTAATTCCGTTTGATGCCCTGAGGACCTTTGTTGATCCTTCGGTCGAATTTGGTCTGCGGTTCGAAACAAGCTCGTCTGATGATGATGACGAAGACAGCGACGAGGTCGAGGTCGTCACGGATGACGGCTCGCCATCCAAACCGCACGAAGCCGAGGTTGTCAGTCTGGACAAGTTCCGCAAGTAGCTATCCATGTGTGCCGGGTTCGCGGCGGGTCTGGAAATCAGCCAGACCGCTCTTCCTGTGATTTGCTGTACCCGACCCCGGCCAGGAGCCTATGATGCGTTCTGATCTAGCCTTGTTCATGCGACAGGTCCTGCGGCGGCCACAGCAGGTTTCCGCGCTTGCTCCATCTTCCCGTGCGCTCGCAATGGCGATGACGGTTGGCCTTGGACCCGACACGGGCCGCGTGGTCGAATTCGGACCGGGCACCGGCCGCATCACCCGTGCGATACTGGCGCGCGGCGTGGCACCTGAAAACCTGACCCTGATCGAACTGAACCCCGACTTTGCCGCCAAATTGCGCGCAGACTTGCCCGGCGTGCGGGTGATCGTCGCGGGCGCGCAAGAGGTGGCCGAGCACTGCAAAAAAGGCGCAGGGGCTGTCATTTCAGGTTTGCCGCTTTTGTCGATGCCAGTCGATTTGCGGCGTGCCATCGTCACCGGCGCATTCGCTGCCTTGCGACCTGAAGGACGCATGGTGCAGTTCACCTATGGCCCCCGCCCGCCACTGTCAGATGACATCCGCACCGAAATGGGATTGGTCATTGAACGGGGCGCGATGGTTTGGGGCAATCTGCCGCCTGCCCGCGTCTACTCGTTTTTTCGCAACCGGCACTGACGCAACCTGTATGCCACGGCATGCCGATTGATTTTGCCTGACCACCGCACTATGACGGCGGCGCAATCTCAGGAGTCCCACCCATGACCGCCACCCGCACCGAGACCGACAGCTTTGGCCCGCT
>JAUSPL010000613.1 GCA_030656535.1 Gemmobacter sp. | reverse complement strand
GTCACCATGATGCGCGGCCCCCCCGTCTGGGTGCTGTCATGCAACAGGTAGCTGTGGGTGCGGCCCTCGGGCACGCAGCGCGCTGTGCCGGTCTGGTCGGCGCTGCCAATCAGACCCGAGGGATCGACAAGCCCGGCCATCCGCATTTCCGCAACGGCCTCGATGATCCCCGACCCGCAGATGCCGGTGATGCCCGAGGCCGCCGTTGCCTCGGCAAAGCCGGGATCCGTGTTCCAAAGGTCAGACCCGATGACGCGAAATCTGGGTTCCTTGGTGACCGGGTCGATCTCTACCCGTTCGATCGCGCCGGGGGCGGCCCGCTGACCGGAACTGATCTGCGCGCCCTCGAACGCCGGGCCGGTCGGCGACGAACAGGCCAGCACCTTGTCCTTGTTGCCCAAAAGCAGTTCGGCATTGGTCCCCACGTCCACGATCAATACCATGTCTTCGGACTTGCCGGGCTCTTCTGATAAGGCGACCGCAGCCGCATCGGCCCCGACATGACCCGCGATACACGGCAAGACATAGACCCGTGCCGCATGATTGACTGCGGAAAGATCCAATTCGCGCGCGGCCAGAAACAGGCTGCCCGAGGTCGCCAACGCGAACGGTGCCTGACCCAGTTCAACCGGGTCGATCCCCATCAGCAGATGGTGCATGACCGGATTGCACACCACCACAGCCTCATAGATGCGGGCCGGGTCCACACCCGCCTCGGCGGCAATCGACTGTGCCAGTGCGTTCAAGGACAGCCGCACGGCCTGCGTCATTTCGACATCGCCACCGGGGTTCATCATGGAATAGCTGACCCGGCTCATCAGATCCTCACCGAACCTGATCTGCGGGTTCATCACCCCGCTAGACGCCAGAACCGCCCCGTCGCGCAGATCAACCAGATGCGCGGCGATGGTGGTCGACCCCAAGTCTATCGCCAGCCCGTACAGCCCGCCTTCGTCAAACCCGGGTGCGATGTCCAGAATGCGCGCTGCCCCGCCGCGATGGTCGCGGTACAGCGTGACGGTTATTTTCCAGTCGCCTTTGCGCAAGACGGGCTGCAACCTTCGCAGGATGTCCAGATCGGCCTTTACCTCGTCGACCTGCCATTGGTCGCGCAAAGCCTGCGCCAGACGCTCAAGGTCGCCCGAAGGTTCGTGCATGTCCGGCTCGGCCACCTCGACGTACAGGGCGCGGGTTGCCGGATCCATCGTGATCACGCGTGCGGTGGCGGATTTGCGGATCACCTGTTTGTGGACCTGACTTTCGGGCGGTACGTCGATGACAACGTCGCCCTGCACCTTGGCCTGACAGCCAAGGCGCCGCCCGTCGATCAGGCCGCGTTTTTGCTTGTACCGTTCCTCAACAGCATTCCATTCGGTCAAGGCGTCAGCCGCGACCGTGACCCCATGCTTTGAAAACTCGCCATAGCCCGGGGTGATCTGGCATTTCGAACAAATGCCGCGTCCGCCGCAAACCGAATCAAGATCGACCCCAAGCTGCCGCGCCGCCGTCAGCACCGGAGTGCCCAGCGAAAAGCGCCCCCGCTTGCCCGACGGGGTAAAGATCACAAGCGCGTCCTGCATGGTCGTCCTTCCGAAAAGGTGTTGACCCTGTTCTAGCGGGTTGCCGCGCAGCGACAAGCACGGCAAACGGCATGCGCCCGCCCGCTTGCGTCATCACTTGATGGTGGTTGCGATTGTTGCGCTGTCGACAACGAGCCCGCCCCGACGCAGGCTGACTTCGGCGCGATAGTCGCCTGCCGCCCAAGGCTCGCGCGCCTTTCGGCCAGAAAACCGGAATGATCGCGCCTGCGTGCGGTCCACTGCAATGGTCTGGTCCGCGATCGCGCCGCCGGGTCCCATCAGGTTCAAGGTGATTTCGTCGCCCTGACGGGTGCCAAAAAACAAGGCCCAGACGATCAAGGCAGGAGCCGATGCCGGGATCGTCTCTGGGGTGGGCAAGCCTGCCTGGACGGTTCGAAAGTCGGGCGATGTGTCGGTTATTCCAAGCGCGGTCACTCCACCCGGAACATAGGCCAGCGGTGGGGACCAAAGGCTGCCTTGCGGAGTCTGGCCACAAGATGTGACCGGGGCAGGGTGGAACGGGTCCACCACGGTGTTGTCCTTCCAGACGGTGATGTGCACATGGGGAAATTGCGTATTGCCCGACAGCCCGACCAGACCCAGGGGCTGCCCCGCCGTCACCAGGTCGCCCGTGCTCACCGCAACCGATCCCTGCCGCATGTGGCAAAGCTGAGATGTCCAGCCATTGCCGTGGTCAATTCCGATCCCGTTGCCGCAATCGCGCCCCTCCAGCGGTGGGGCGCCGGGCATGTCGATGGCGATGTCGGTCATTCCGTCACGGGTGCCTGTGACCTTGCCGGCCGCAGGCGCGAGCACGGCCACACCCTTTTCCATCATTGCAAGATCGGGCAGGGCGAAATCCGTGCCCTTGTGGCCATCATAGCCCAGAGGACCGCAGGTGAAATCCTTGAACGACGGGCCTTCGTCGCGGTCGACATAATTCTGAATGAAACACGTGCTGCCCAGATCACAGTCTATGGGCGCAAGAAACGCGACCTGCGCGTCAGAGGGTACGCCACTGGCCGCCACAAGGGCGGCGGCCAGTGCTATGCCCCGAAGGGTCGTCATTCCGCCGTAAGCAGCGGTGGCTTGCTGCCTGTCAGGCGAGGTTTTTGCGGTTCTTCGACGTCCAGGGCAATGGTGCCATCGCGCACCACGACCTTGACAAAACCGCCTTTGGTCAGCTTGCCGAACAACAATTCTTCGGCCAGCGGTTTCTTGACATATTCCTGAATCACCCGGCCCAAAGGCCGCGCGCCCATCCGATCATCATAGCCCTTGTCGCCCAGCCAAACCGCAGCTTCGGGCGACAGTTCAATGTGAACGCCCCGGTCGATCAGCTGACCTTCAAGTTGCAGAACGAACTTTTCAACCACTTGCAAGATCACAGCCTTCGGCAGCGGCGAGAACGACACGATGGCGTCAAGCCGGTTGCGGAATTCAGGTGTAAAGGTCCGTTCAATTGCGGCAGTATCTTCGCCTGTTCGACGTTCGCGGCCAAACCCGATCGCCGATTTGGCCAGTTCAGACGCGCCAGCGTTCGAGGTCATGATCAGGATCACGTTGCGGAAATCGACCTGACGACCGTTATGGTCCGTCAGCTTTCCGTGGTCCATGACCTGCAGAAGGATGTTGTAGACATCCGGGTGCGCCTTTTCCATCTCGTCCAGCAGCAGCACGCAATGCGGGTGCTGGTCGACGCCATCGGTCAGCATGCCGCCCTGATCAAACCCGACATAGCCGGGAGGGGCGCCAATCAGACGGCTGACGGCGTGTTTCTCCATGTATTCCGACATGTCGAAACGGATCAGTTCCACGCCCAGCGTTGAGGCAAGCTGTTTTGCGACTTCGGTTTTGCCGACGCCGGTCGGACCCGCGAACAGATAGTTGCCGATCGGCTTTTCCGGTTCGCGCAGACCGGCGCGCGCCAGCTTGATCGCGGAACACAGGGCCTCCACGGCCTTGTCTTGACCAAACACCACACGCTTGAGCGACTTTTCCAGATCCTTCAGAACCTCTGCATCGTCCTTTGACACGTTTTTCGGGGGGATGCGGGCAATCTTTGCCACCACCGCCTCGATGTCCTTTGGGCCGATGGTCTTGCGGCGCTTGGATTCTGCGATCAGATGCTGGGCAGCCCCGGCTTCGTCGATCACGTCGATCGCCTTGTCCGGCAGCTTGCGGTCGTGGATGTAGCGCGCCGACAGTTCCACCGCCGAACGGATCGCGTCCTTGGTGTAGTGCAGGTCGTGGTGCTTTTCGAAATACGGCTTCAACCCCATCAGGATCTTGACCGAATCTTCAACCGAAGGCTCGTTCACATCGATCTTCTGGAACCGGCGCGCCAGCGCGCGGTCCTTTTCAAAATGCTGGCGGTACTCCTTGTAGGTGGTGGAGCCCATACAGCGCAGCTTGCCGCCCTGCAACGCAGGTTTCAGCAGGTTCGACGCATCCATCGCGCCGCCAGACGTGGCACCCGCACCGATCACGGTGTGGATTTCGTCGATGAACAAGATGGCGTCGGGGTGGTCTTCCAGCTCCTTGACCACCTGCTTCAGCCGCTCTTCAAAGTCGCCACGATAGCGCGTGCCGGCCAAAAGGGCACCCATGTCCAAGCTGTAGATCGTTGACCCCGACAGAACATCCGGGGTTTCGCCGCGGGTGATCTTCAGCGCCAGCCCTTCGGCGATCGCCGTCTTGCCCACACCGGGGTCGCCCACCAGCAGCGGGTTGTTCTTGCGACGACGGCACAGGACCTGAATGCAGCGCTCGACCTCGGACGCGCGGCCGATCAAGGGGTCGACCTCGCCTTTGCGGGCCTTGACGTTCAAATCCACACAGAACTTCGACAGCGCGGATTCCTTGGCTTCGCCTGCTTCGGCCTTGGGGGTTTCTTGATGCTCCTCGGCGCCCGATACGGGACGCGCTTCGCCGTAGGCCGGATCCTTGGCAACGCCGTGGGCGATGAAATTCACCGCGTCATAACGCGTCATATCCTGTTCTTGCAGGAAATATGCGGCGTTGGATTCGCGTTCGGCAAAGATCGCGACCAGCACGTTCGCGCCAGTGACCTCAGTCCGGCCCGACGATTGCACGTGAATCGCCGCGCGCTGAATCACGCGCTGAAACGCCGCAGTTGGCACGGCCTCGGACCCTTCGACCTCGGTGACAAGGGTGGAGAGATCGTCCTCGATGAATTCAAGAAGGGTCTTGCGCAATTCTTCCAGATCGACGGAACACGCCTTCATGACGCGGGCGGCGTCAGGTTCTTCGATCAGCGCCAGCAGAAGATGTTCCAGCGTGGCGAGTTCGTGCCGACGCGCATTGGCCTGCGCCAGGGCTCCGTGGATGGCTTGCTCGAGCGTTGTTGTGAACGATGGCACTTCGGTGCTCCTTATCCTGGGGGCGGGGCAGCCCCGCAACCCTCGCCTCATAGTGTTAAACTTCGGTTTTCTTTCCGCAGCTTCAAGGGGAATTTCGGTCTTGACGCATTTTCTCTCGGCAATCGTCCAAAATGTGATCGTATCCGGGGAACGAAGCGTCAGAACCGGTCCTTGCGGGCGCGGATTTCGGCAAACACGGCATCATCGGCTGCGTCGGGCATCCCAACGGCTGCTTTGATTTCGGGCAGATGGGCGCGCAGGAATGGGTTGGTGGCCAGCTCTTGCGACAAGAGCGATGGCACGGTGGGGATGTTCTGCGCGCGGTCCCGCGTAATCCGGTCAGCACGTGATATAAGGTCGGGATTGTCAGGTTCAATGGTTAGCGCGAACCTTGCGTTGCTTGCGGTGTATTCGTGGCCCGAGCAGACCAGGGTATCTTGCGGCAGGGCGGCCAGTTTGGACAGGCTGGCCCACATCTGCGCGGGTGTGCCTTCGAACAGCCGGCCGCATCCCAGCGCCATCAGGCTGTCGCCGGTGAACACCGCCCCCGGAAAGGCAAAGGCGATGTGCCCGACCGAATGGCCTGACACGTCAATCACCCGTCCGGTGACCCCGCCGATCATCAGGGTGTCGCCCTCGACCACGGCAGTATCCAGTGGCGGCAGGCGGTGGGCATCAGCCTTTGCCCCGGTAACCCGGGCGCCCGTGGCCGCCACAAGATCCGCCACTCCGTCTATATGGTCGCCGTGGTGGTGCGTCAAAAAGATGTCCGTCAGGGTCCACCCCCGATCCCTGAGCGCGGTCAGGATCGGCTTTGCCTCGGGGACATCCACGCAGGCGGTGGCGCCAGTGACGGGGTCATGGGCCAGAAAGGCGTAGTTGTCCTTTAGGCAGGGCAGGGTGAGAATTTCAAGCTGCATGGTCTTTCCCGTCATCTTCGGTATGGTTATCCTGACCATCGCCCGGGAAGGACCCGCCTGCAATGCACCTTGATGTCCTGGACCTGCGCCAGTTCTATTATCGTACCCGTCTGGGCCGGGTCGCCCAAAAGGCTGTTCGCGATTCAGTTGCCACCTTTTGGCCGGATGCCAAGGGTCAGACCGTGGTCGGCTTTGGGTTTGCGGTGCCGTTGTTGCGCCCCTTTTTGGAAGATGCGGCCAGGGTTGTCGCCCTGATGCCTGCCCCGCAGGGTGTCATCCCTTGGCCTGCGGGCCTGCCCAACGTTTCGGTTCTGTGCGACGAAACCCATTGGCCGCTGCAAAGCGAAACCGTAGACCGGCTGATTCTCATGCATGGTCTGGAAACGTCGGAAAACCAGTCATCGGTGTTGGAGGAGTGTTGGCGGGTGTTGGCGCCGGGGGGGCGGGCGCTGATGATCGTGCCCAATCGGTCCGGGCTGTGGTCGCGACACGATGGCACGCCGTTCGGTTTTGGCCGACCCTACTCGGCTGGCCAGCTGGAGGCGCAACTGCGCCGACACGCCTTTACCCCCGAGCGGTCAGCGTCCGCCCTGTATCTGCCGCCATCGGACACGCGGTTCTGGCGGCGCACCGCGGACCTGTGGGAACGGGCCGGGCGCGGGTTGATGCCGTGGCTTGCGGGCGGGGTGTTGCTGGTCGAGGCAACCAAACAGGTTCACGCCCCTTTGCGCGGTGGTACGCCGGCACGGGTGCGTGTGCCGTTGGGCGTGCTGGACGGCGGGCGCCAGCCAGTCCCGCAGCCCTGATGGCATCCGTGTCGTTCGTACGGCCAAGAGGTTCAGCCCCTCGCACACACGCGGTCCGCGCAGGTGATTCACCCAAGCGCGCCACCCTTCAGCATGTTAGCGCCCAAACGCCCTGACCGTCATGGGGCCGTGCAGCGCTTCAATCTGTCGCATTCTTGCAGTTTGCCCCCAAACACTGGGAAAAACGATGAAACATCGGTAAACTCGGTGTGTCATAGCTGGTTGCGGCATTGCAGCGCCTCTGCTACACGCAACGCGGATTTAGGGTGTATGCAGCCTGCATGCGCCATGGGTGACTTCTGGCCTTTCGACGCCGCACAGCGACGGACAGGGCAGGGTCAAAGACAACGGAAGGGCTGACGTGTCCGAACCAGCTGCGATCTCATCTGGCATTGCCGCGCGCTATGCGACGGCGCTGTTCGATCTCGCCAAGGAAACCAAGGCGCTCAAGGCGTTGGAGGGCGACGTTGACGCCCTTGACGCTGCGCTGAAACTGAGTGCCGATCTGCGGGGTCTGATTTCCTCGCCGATCCTGACCCGCGACGACCAAGCCAACGCGATGAATGCTGTGGTTGCCAGGATGGGCCTTTCGGCCCTCGTCGCCAACACACTGGCGCTGATGGCGCAAAAGCGTCGGCTGTTCGTCGTTCCGCAATTGATTGCCGATCTGCGCGCCCGCATCGCCGAAGAAAAAGGCGAAGTGACGGCTGACGTGATCAGCGCGACCAAGCTGACGGCCGAACAGGCCAAACAACTTGCCGAGACCCTGAAAGGGCGCTTTGGCAAGACCGTGAAACTGAATGCGACTGTCGATGAAAGCCTCATCGGTGGTCTTGTCGTCAAAGTGGGCTCGAAGATGATCGACACGTCGATCCGCGCAAAGCTCGCATCTCTCCAGAATGCCATGAAAGAGGTCGGATAAATGGGTATCCAAGCTGCTGAGATCTCTGCGATCCTCAAAGAGCAGATCAAGAACTTCGGCAAGGACGCCGAAGTCGCCGAAGTAGGTCGCGTGCTGTCGGTAGGCGACGGTATTGCCCGCGTCTACGGCCTCGACAACGTGCAGGCCGGCGAAATGGTCGAATTCCCCGGTGGTATCCGCGGGATGGCACTGAACCTCGAAACCGACAACGTCGGTATCGTGATCTTCGGGTCGGACCAGGACATCAAGGAAGGTGACGTCGTCAAACGCACCAAGTCCATCGTGGACGTTCCTGCGGGCAACGCCCTTCTGGGCCGCGTCGTGGACGGTCTTGGGAACCCGATTGACGGCAAGGGCCCGATCGCCGCGACAGAACGTCGCGTCGCTGACGTCAAGGCCCCCGGCATAATCCCGCGCAAATCGGTGCATGAACCGATGGCAACCGGCCTGAAATCCGTGGACGCCATGATCCCCGTTGGTCGTGGCCAGCGCGAATTGATCATCGGTGACCGTCAGACCGGCAAGACCGCGATCGCACTCGACACCATTCTAAACCAGAAGTCGTATAACGAGGCTGCTGGCGACGACGAGTACAAGAAGCTGTACTGTATCTACGTTGCCATCGGGCAGAAACGCTCGACCGTGGCACAGTTGGTGAAGAAGCTGGAAGAAACCGGCGCGATCAAATACACGATCGTTGTCGCAGCCACCGCGTCCGACCCGGCCCCGATGCAGTTCCTGGCGCCCTATTCTGCGACCGCAATGGCAGAATTCTTCCGCGACAACGGCCGCCACGCCCTTATCATCTATGATGACCTGTCCAAGCAAGCCGTTGCG
>JAUSPL010000606.1 GCA_030656535.1 Gemmobacter sp. | reverse complement strand
ATCATGTCCGACAGTGACGGTCATTGCGGGCCTCCTGGGCTTGGGCGGCTGTTGGTTGGCTGGCTTCCCCGAGTGTGGCACACAATCGGGGGAATCGAGTGCCTTGTATGCAATTGTATGCCAAAAATCCAGCCCCTTTTCAGGGGGCATTCAAAGCAGTTTGACGTACCGGGCGTGAACTGCAAGCGCTAACACCGGTGCCCGTTGGCGGGTCCGCCGATGGCCCGACCTATGCCATTCCGGTGACGCGGATCACACTGCGGCTCGCAATTCATTGATTGGCACCGACGCCTTGTGCAGGCTAGAACTGCCGCACGGGGCAATATCAGGACACTAGCATGCACAATGGGTTCACCACGCTGTTCGGGGCGACTGCCGCACTATGGGTGGCACTGTCCGGCGCCGTTGCGGCACAAGGGAATCCGGTTGTCGTTGAACTTTATACCTCGCAAGGATGCGTGTCCTGTCCACCCGCCGACGCCTGGCTGGCGACACTGGCCGACAGCGACACGGTGATCGCGCTTGGTCTGCACGTTGATTACTGGGATTATCTGGGCTGGGCCGACAGCTTTGCCAACCCTGCCTTCACGGCCCGGCAAAAGCGCTATGCCAAGGCGGCAGGGGCCCGGATGATCTATACGCCGCAGATCATCATCGACGGTATCGACCGCATCGAGGGCTTGCGCCCAGACCAGATTTCAGCGCGGCTCAAAAGCCACGCCGCCCAGACCGATCAAGTGACGTTGACGATTGAACTCAAGGCGGGCGTCGTGCGCATTCTGGCCACGGCAAACCCGCCTCTGGCCAAAGGTGCCGTCGTCCAACTGGTGCGCTATCTGCCGGAAGCGATGGTCCAGATCGAACGCGGAGAGAACGCCGGACGTCTGGCAAGCCACCGCAACATCGTCACCGCATGGGACCGGATCGCCGAATGGCCGGGAACCGAGGCCCTTAGTCTGGACGCACCGGCAGCGGGCGACCAACCTGTTGTGGTGATCATCCAGGAGCCTGGCCCGGGCGCGATCCTTGCGGCGGCGCGCTTGCGCTGACGCAATCATCTGGCGTCTAGCCAACGGATCCCGGCAAAGGCATCATCCGCTCGGGCTTCCAGCGCCGGTGAATCCAGAACCATTGGTCCAGATGCTGGCGCACCAGAACCTCCAGACTGTCATTCAGGGCCTGCGTCATCGCCTCGGGCGTTGAATGGGGGATGGGTGCCTCGACCACGATGTCAAAGTTGATCCCGTCCGGACGACGGATGCCATAGGTCGGCACCAGCAGCGCGTCGTATTTCAGCGCAAGGTCTGCCGCCGACAGGGCGGTCAATGCGTCTTGGCCAAAGAACCGCAATCTGGCGCCGTGGCTCATGTGCTGATCGACCAGCATTCCCAACATGCCGCCTGATCGCAAGAACCGGACCATTTCGCCCAGGCCCCTTTTGCCGCGCGCAAACAGCGGGCGCCCGATTTCGCCTATGGCGTTTTCGTAGTGCGCACTGAAAAAGCGATTGCTCATGGGCATGTACAACGCACCGATGCGAAAGCCGCGCGCAATCAGCGCCGCCCGCGCCGCGTCATAATTGCCGAAATGCGCGGTCACAAGGATCACCGGGCGCCCCGCCGCATGGGCCGCGTCCAACGCAGCAAGCCCGGGGCCGGTGGGCGGCAAAGCCGCAGTGCGGGCGATGAATTCGGCGCCAGAGTAGATCTCGATGATGGTACGACCGACGTTGTCGGGCACGGCGCGCATAAGCCGTTTGACCTCGGCTTGCGGCAGGTCGGGCAGTGCATGAGCCAGATTGTCACGCACGCGACGGTCATAACCCGCCAGCGGTGCGACCACCCGCGACATCACCCATCCGCACAGCGGCACCCGCCAGTGATAGGGCAACAGCCGCAACCCGGCGATCAGGCCCCGTATCAGGCGGTCTTGGACCCAATGGTTCAGCTTGAATGTGTTGGTATCGGTCATTGCTGCCTGTCGCGGCGCGCTGCCTGCGTTTCCCTGTGCCAGACATAAAGCCCCGCCGCCACGATCACAAGTCCACCGATCCCGGTCCAGATATCCGGCAGTTCTGCAAAGAACAGCCAGCCCCAAAGCGTGGCGAACAACAGCCCGACATAGGAAAACGGCGCAATCGCCCCCGCCTCGGCCAGCGTAAAGGCCCGGATCATGCACAATTGGGCCAGGGCCCCGGATGCCCCGACCAACAGATAGGCCGGCAGATGCATCAGCGCGATCGGTTCCCAAGAGAACATAACCGCGACCGAGGACACCACCGTCCCCACCATCGCGGTGTACATAAGCGACGTCCACACGCTTTCGTTATGTCCCAGCTTGCGGGTCATCAGGGCATAGCCGCTGTAAAAGACCGCCGCCGCAAGCGGCAGCAAGGCTGCCGGCGAAAAGACCCCGGTGCCGGGACGGATGATGATCAACGCCCCAACCAATGCGGCCATCACCCCGAACAGTCGGCGCGGACCCAGCTTTTCCCCCAGAAACAGCGCAGCGCCCAGCGTGACCAGCACCGGGTTGACGTCCATGATCGCCGTCGCCTCGGCCAGACCGATCACCATAAGCGATGAAAAGAACAGGATCGTCGCGCCGAACTGAAAGCTTGACCGGATCACATGTGTCCCAAGATTGCGCGTCCGAAACACGCCGGGGACCTGGGGCAGCACCAAAAGACCGACCATCAATGTTTGCCCGGCATAGCGGGCCCAGACCACCTGCACGACACCGTAATGTTGCAGCAGATACTTGGCCGTTGCATCGAGGATGGTGAACAGGAACACCGTCAGCATCATCAGCAAGATGCCACGCGACGTAGCAGGCAGGGCGGAAAAACGGGCGCGCAACTGGTGCATGGGGGCTCTTGGTCAGGCGCCGCTGGTGGCGCGCGACCTGTGTAGGCCGGGAAGCGTCCGAACGAAAGATACGAAAGCCGCTAGCTGCCTTGGCCGACCACCAGAACCCAGGCTTCGCGTCCATCCCCCGTCGCGGCCACACCCACACCCGCATCACGATAGCCTGCGTTCAGCATGTTTTGCCGATGATACCCGGACTTCATCCAGTAACCGACCGCCGCCCCCGCGCCACTGCGGCCTAGAAAGGTGTTTTCCGCCGCTTCGCGCAAACGATAGCCGGCGCGCTTGACCCGGATCAGAAGATCGGACCCGTCAGACCCCTCGTGCGCATAGGATTTCCGCCCGGCGTTGTCGCAGGCATGCGCCTGGGCTGCCGACGTCAGATTACCGTCAAGCTGTAACCTGGCCAGACCGGCGCGGTTGCGTTCGGCATTGATCATCGACAGCAATTCGGCAGAACGCCCGGGCGAGGTCATGCAGGCATTGCCCACAGCAGGCAGACATATGCCCAATGCAAGCGCAATTATCATGGGTTTCAGCATGGATCGGCCTTTCCTTTGCGGCAACTATGCCAGAACAAGGCGCCGCGCCAATAGCGTTTCCCCGGCGTCGGCGAAAGTTCGCGCCGGGGAAATATCAATCCGAGATCAGGCCAGCATCATCAGGCCAGCATCGCCATCGGGTTTTCCAGGTTTTCGACGATGGCCTGCAGGAACTGTGACCCCAACGCCCCGTCGATCACCCGGTGGTCCACTGACAGTGTCATGGACATCACGGTCGCAACCTGAACCGTGCCGTCCGCGCCGACAACGGGCTTCTTTACCCCGGCGCCGACCGCCAGGATCGACCCGTGCGGCGGGTTGATAACGGCGTCAAAGTTGTCGATCCCGAACATTCCAAGGTTGGAAATCGCCATCGACCCGCCGATGTATTCGTGAGGCGCCAGCTTTTTGGTCTTGGCCCGGGCGGCGAGGTCTTTCATTTCCGCCGACAACGCCGACAGAGACTTCTGGTGCGCGTCTTTCAGCACCGGCGTAAACAGTCCGCCCT
>JAUSPL010000595.1 GCA_030656535.1 Gemmobacter sp. | reverse complement strand
CGGGGCCCAGCCGGTGGTCTTGGCCATGTTGGTCTTGACAGACGTCTCGTCAATAAATCCGATCCGCGTCAGCATGTTGGCCATGAAGGGCTGGCGCCGGGTGATCCAGATGTGGCGCAGCGCCGCGACCTCGGGTCGCTTCTGTTCGACGGCTTGCAGGTCTTTTTTTGTGCGTCAGCCCAAGCGCGCGCAACAGCCGCCAAACCGAGCCGCGATGCACTGCCATGCGTCGCGGCAATCTCGGCGGCCAGTCCGGCGGCCGTGAGATCCCGCTTCTCCGCGATCCGGCGGGCGACCCAGTCCCTCAGGGAAGACAGCTTGCCATGCCCGCCGCCATTGCCCTGAGTCTTTGGCGCGAGGCCCCCGGTTTCTTTCATCAACTTCACCATGTCGTTGACGAACTTGACCGAGACCCTGAACCGCGATGGCCGCGACATGCTCTAGCCGGTGCCGAATCTCTCATGCGCGCATCATTCTGGCGGGCTTCTGGCATCGTGACAAAGGCATGCCGTGAACCTAGATGAGCGCAGTCGCGGTATTTCGCGCGTATTGGTGTTGGGGGCTTGCGGTTGTCCATCTGTTTTAGACTGCGCCGCAAACGGCATTTGCGCACCGCCGTCATTGCCGTCACGTTTGACGCCGATCAGCGCTATAACACTGCAATGTGGTGAGTGGTGGACCCGGAGCGATTCGAACGCCCGACCCTCAGATTCGTAGTCTGATGCTCTATCCAGCTGAGCTACGGGTCCAGTGAGGCGGCTTCTAGTCGGCGGCGTTGGGGTTTGCAAGTGTGAAAACGCGCATTCGCATAACCAATCAGCCATCTGCGTCCCCTTCAATCTCGCGGGGCAATGTGATGAGGAACTCTGTGCCATCTTCATCGCTGCGCTGAAGGTCCAGGCGACCCCCATGACCCCGGATCAACTCTGACGCAATTGCCAGGCCAAGCCCGGACCCACCCTTGCGGGTGCCGCCCTGAAATGCCGAAAACAGCTTTTCGCGCGCTTTGGCCGGAAGGCCTGGCCCCGTGTCGCCCACCCGGATCCACCAGGCGACGTCATCTTCACCCGCGCCGATCTCTATTGTGCCCGGGCGCCCGGCCGCTTCGATCGCCTGCCGCGCATTTCGTACCAGGTTGGACATCACGCGGTACAGTTGTTCGCCATCGGCCCGAATCATCAGATTGGGGGCAATATCGATCAGCGCAGTGATCGGGCCATCCGGGCCAAGGCCCTCTGCCTCGATCATCTCATCGACCAGGCCGCGCAAGGCAAAGCGGGTCAGCCTAGGGGGTGATTCTTCGGCTCGCCCAAAGGCCAGCGTGGTTTCACACAGCGATACCGCCCGACTGATCGAATTGACCAGTTTTGGCGCGGCGCGCGCCACGGCAGGATCTTTGCTGTTTTCCATCCTGTCGGCAAAAAGCTGCGCCGAGGTCAGGATATTGCGCAAATCGTGGCTGATCTTTGCGACAGCGCCGCCAAGTTGCGCAAGGCGTTCCTTTTGTCGCAAGGCCCCCGTCAGCTGAGTCTGAAGCGATTGCAGCGCATCCTCCGCCTCTCGCAGTTCGCGCACCCGGGCTGTCGGGGTTATCACGCGACGGGCATCCTCGGGGGCTGCGGCGTAAGCGGTCATGTGACGCACCACCCGCGCGATGGGCAGGACCATCAGGCGCCGTACCGCCAGGAACAGCAGCATCGCGGTTGCGGCAGAGATCATCGCCGACAGCAGCAGAATCCGCGCCCCAAAGTCGATCAAGGCGGCGCGCAGCGGACCGGACTCTGTGGTGATTTCAATCAATAACCCAGCGTCATGCAGTGGCGTGCCGATCACGCGGATCACATCGTTTCCGGGCGTGGTCATCGCCAACATGGCGTCGCCGACCAACTGCAAGGGGCCGGCCATCCGCAAATCAAACGTAGCTGTAATCGGCGATGGGATGGGGGATGACAGCACCAATTGCCGGACGGCATCGCGGCGCAAGACCACGTTGAAAACACCAGCGTTGGCCAGCAGCTCTTGCTCCAGCGATTCGTCCAGCGCCGCATCTGTGGTCAGCAAGGCCAATGCCGCAATCTGGGCTTTTTCCAACCGTAACAGCAGCCAGTCCTCGCGGAACTTGGCAACCGATGGTAAGAAGATCAGAACCTCGGCAAGCAACACGAAAACCACCGTGAGCGCCAGGAACCGGCCGGACAGAGTATTCAGAATCAAGCCTCCGCGGAGTATGGATCGGTACAGGTTGCGCATCCCCGCTGGAATGGGGCCGCGTCGTGCAGCTTTATCAAAGCTTCGTGTCTTGCAACAGGGCCGCACTGTTGCATGACCTGCTGTAAGCGAAAAAAGGCAGACAAAGCGGCCCAGGTGGAATTGACTCGGGCATTCAGCGCCCGTAAAGGACGAGTCTTGAACAAGGTGGCCCCCGGCATGTGTGTTGGTGTGGACCCAAAATGCATGGAGATCCGCGATGAAGCGCACGTTTCAACCGTCCAATCTGGTCCGCAAGCGCCGTCACGGCTTTCGCGCCCGCATGGCCACCAAGGGTGGTCGTCTGGTATTGGCAGCCCGCCGCGCCAAGGGCCGTCATAAACTGTCGGCTTGATGTCCTTGGGCCTCGGCCCGATTGCTGACACAGCGACGCCGCCGGATGGCGGAGGGGGGGTGCCATGTCTGGCGCCTCCTGTTGCTTTGCCGAGTATAGAGGTGATGCGCGTGCGTGCAGATTTCCTGCGCGCCGCCAGCGCCCGGAGACACGGCACCCCCGGCTTCTTGTTACAGGCACGTGAGCGTGGGGATGAGCGGCCGCTGGTTAGGGTCGGATTTACATGCTCCAAGAAGATCGGCAACGCGGTGGCCCGAAACCGCGCCAAGCGCAGGTTGCGTGAAGTCGCGCGTGCGGTATTGCCGGAATTGGCGCGGCCCGGCTGGGATTATGTTCTGGTGGGACGGCCGGGCGCGACGATTGACCGTATTTTCACCGATCTGCTTTCCGACATGCGCAGCGCCTTGGGCCGGGTGCACAGCGCGCCTCTCCGATCAGAAGGCGACAGCCCTGGCGGTCCGCGCAAACGAGGCAAGGGATGACACCACTTGCGCATCTCGTGGCCTTGCCGGTGCGCGCATATCGGTTGCTGCTCAGCCCATGGGTCGGTCACGGGTGCCGATTTCAACCCACCTGTTCCGTCTATGCGCTAGAAGCTTTGCAGCATCACGGTGCGGCCAAGGGCGGGTACCTGATGATCCATCGCATTTGCAGATGTCACCCGTGGGGCGGCCATGGCTATGACCCTGTGCCGGGGGCCGATCCGGATCACGACGCCGGGTTGCGTTAGCTTGCCGGGCTTTGCACCGGTGCGCTGATCTGGCATACCCGCCCCATTCGCGCGCGAGGCCCCGATGCTGGACGAAACCGACGACATCCATGCCCTGTTTCATGGGGCCCCAAAAAGCACCGAATTCAAAAAGCTGCGCAAGCGCATCGTGCAGAATGTGCGCGAAGCGATTCAGACCTATGGCATGATCGAGCCGGGCGCGCGCTGGCTGGTCTGCTTGTCGGGCGGCAAGGACAGCTATACCCTGCTGGCCATCCTGCACGAGCTGAAATGGCGCGGCCTGTTGCCAGTCGATTTGCTGGCCTGCAATCTGGACCAGGGTCAGCCGGGGTTTCCTGCAACGGTCCTGCCCGAGTTCCTGACCCGGATGGGGGTCGCGCATCGGATCGAGTATCAAGACACCTATTCCATTGTCATGGACAAGATTCCAGCCGGGCGCACCTATTGCGCGCTGTGTTCGCGTTTGCGGCGCGGCAATCTGTACCGCATTGCCCGCGAAGAGGGATGTTCGGCCGTGGTGTTGGGCCATCACCGCGACGACATTCTGGAAACCTTTTTCATGAACCTGTTTCATGGCGGGCGGTTGGCCACCATGCCACCCAAGCTGGTGAATGAGGAGGGCGATTTGTTTGTATATCGCCCGCTGGCCTTTGTTGCCGAGGCCGATTGCGATCGGTTTGCACGGGGGATGAACTATCCCATTATTCCATGTGATCTCTGCGGATCTCAGGATGGGCTGCAGCGCCAGCAGGTAAAACAGATCCTTGATGGATGGGAGCAGCGGTCGCCGGGCCGACGTCAGACCATGTTCCGTGCCTTGATGAATGCGCGTCCGTCGCATTTGCCCGACCCCGCGCTGTTCGATTTCGTCGGCCTGATGCGGAGCAATCCAGCCGAAATTAGGGAAAATTCTATGCAACTTTCGGGCGAAGAGTAAGGAATCCGTCAACACTTGCAGTCGTAACTTGCGTGTGTGATCGCGCAAAAGGGGACTGTGATGTTGACCGAACTGGCGAACTCCATCCGAAAAGGACTGGACCGCTTTGGCGGGCCGCTCCGAAATCCGCAGGTGCTTATGGTGCTGCCGCTGATTTCACTGCTTGCCTTTTGGGGTGCTGGCGAACGCGGCCTTGTGGCCGCTGCCTTTGGATTGCCGTTGCTGCTGCTGTTGGCTGGCGCCTTCCATCCCAGGTTCGATACGGATGCAGTGCCGGGCAGGCCGTCACGGCGGCATCACCTGACCGCTGCTCTTGATCTTGCCTTGCGCGAATCTGCACACAGCGGTCGGCAAACCGCCTGCCTGGTCGTGCAGTTCGACAACGCGGAAGCCTTGTTGGATCGCCATGGCCGCGCCGCGCAAACCGAAGTCATTCAGCGCAGTGCTGAACGCCTTATGTCCGCATTGCGCGAGACAGATCGTGTTGCCGAGTTGGAAGGGGGCGGGTTTGCCGTCGCGCTGGCTCCGGTGCGCAGGCTGGACCTGGAAACGCTTGTGCAGTTGGCGGGCCGGTTGCAGACGGTCGTTGCCGAACCCGTCAGCATCGACGCAACCCGGCTTTATGTCACCTGTTCGGTCGGTTTTTGCCTTGCCTCCCGCGCGCCAGAGTTGACCGGCGCGTCGCTTCTGGATGCCGCACAGGTCGCAGCGGATGAAGCGGCGCGCCAGGGGCCAGGTGCCATCCGGGCGTTCTCGCCCGACATGGCGCGCAAACGGTCCGACCGCGACGCGCTGCGCGAACAGCTGGAGGCCGCTTTGGACGAAGGCGAAATCCGCGCGCACTTTCAGCCGCAGATCAACGCAGACACCGGGGCCATCACTGGCTTTGAAACGCTGGCCCGTTGGTACCACCCGGAACGTGGCCTTGTCGCTCCGGCGGAATTCATCCCCGCCATGTCCGAGGCCGGGTTGTCAGAGCGCTTATCGGAAGTGATGCTGTTCCACGCTCTGGTTGCGCTGTCGCGCTGGGATCGGGCTGGTCTGCGGGTGCCAACGATCGGGGTGAATTTTTCGGCAGATGAGTTGCGAAACCCCCGGCTGGCGGACAAGTTGAAATGGGAACTGGACCGTTTCGACCTGACCCCCGAACGTCTTTCAGTGGAAATACTGGAAACCGTGGTGGCGACCACTGGAAATGACGTGATCGTGCACAACGTCGCTGCATTGTCCCGGATGGGATGTGGCATCGATCTGGATGATTTTGGCACCGGCCACACGTCCATCGCCAATCTGAAGCGGTTTGCGGTGCGGCGCCTCAAGATCGACCGATCCTTCGTCACCCGAGTCGATGACGACCGCGAACAGCAGCGCGTCATCGCAGCAATCTTGTCGCTGGCCGACCGTATGGGACTGGATACGCTGGCCGAAGGGGTCGAAACCAAAGGCGAACACGCAACGCTTGCGCAATTGGGCTGTGGCCATCTTCAAGGATATGGGATCGGCCACCCCATGCCGTTCGATGAAGCGACCGACTGGATCTCGCGCTACAATGCCCGCCCGACTGCGACACCCCTGATCGGCCAGCGCACAGGTTTGTCGCCAGGCGCGCTTGGCTAGCGCCTGTGGCGGCCGCAGAGGCGTTCAAACGAAGAATTGCTGCGGCTCGGCGCCCGTAGCGACCGAATATCCGGAATACCGCTTGACCTTTGCTCCCCTGGCCTGTTGAACACCCGCGACCCGATTTAGACAGGTGGTGGTCTCGGATGGACGGCAACAACAAGAATCTTATCCTCGCAACAGCGCTCAGTTTCCTTGTGATTCTGGTGTGGTTCGTGTTGTTTCCCCCCCCGGAGCCGGTGGTGGACCCCAATGCGCCAGCAGCGTCACAGGTCGCGCCAGGCGCCATCACCCCGCCTGCGGTGATAACGGGTGCCGCAGCGCCAGCGCCCGAGGCACAGCCCGAGGCCGCGCGTCTGGCCATCAATACACCTAGCCTGACCGGATCAATTTCGCTGCTGGGTGGTCGCATTGATGATCTGTCGCTGCGTGGCTACAATCAGACCACCGCGCCAGGGTCGGATATTGTCAAGCTGCTGCGCCCGGTCGGCGCCAACAACGCCTATTACACGATGTATGGTTGGGCACCCGGCGGGACGCTGGATTTCGCGGATGTGCCCGGCGCCAATACCGAGTGGACGTTGGCATCCGGTGATGTCTTGACGCCTGAAAACCCGGTGACGCTGCAATGGGACAACGGCAAGGGGTTGGTCTTCAATCGTACCATGTCGATTGACGCTGATTATATGTTTACTGTGACTCAGTCAGTGCAAAATAACGGCACGGCTGAAGCGCGGTTGGCCCCTTACGGCGCGGTCGCCCGGCACGGAAAGCCCACCGATCTGGAGAATTTCTTCATTTCGCATGAGGGCGTGATCCAGATGGCCGATGGCAAGCTGGCCGAAGTGGATTACGACGATATGGTCGATCTGCCGGTCAGCGACGCCGAACGCGCCAACACCGACATCACCGATGTGACGGCCAGCGGCTGGATCGGGTTTGGCGACAAATACTGGATGACCGCGCTGATCCCGGCGTCGGGCCAGGCGTTCAAGGCGGTGCAAAAATATGTCCCGGCTTCGGATGTCTATCTGACCGAAACGCGGTATCCCGCGTTAAGCGTCGCACCCGGTGCCACGGTCGAAGTAAGTTCACGCCTGTTTGCGGGCGCAAAAGAGTGGGAAGCCATACGTCACTACCAAAATGACGCCGGTGTGGACCGCTTTATCGACAGTATCGACTGGGGCTGGTTCTTTTTCCTGACCAAGCCAATATTTACGGTGCTGCATTGGCTGCACAACCTGATCGGCAACATGGGGGTCGCGATCATCGCGCTGACCTTCCTGCTCAAGGCCATCGTGCTGCCGCTGGCCTACAAATCCTACGTCAGCATGGCCCGGATGAAGGAACTTCAGCCCGAGATGGAGGCGCTGAAGGAGCGAATTGGCGACGACCGGCAGAAAATGCAGATGGAGATGATGAAACTGTATCGGGAAAAGAAGGTGAACCCTGCTGCGGGCTGCCTGCCGATCCTGATCCAGATTCCGATCTTTTTCAGCCTCTACAAGGTGATCTTTGTAACCATCGAACTGCGTCATGCACCGTTCTTTGGGGTGTTCAACGACCTCTCGGCGCCCGATCCGACGTCGATGTTCA
>JAUSPL010000578.1 GCA_030656535.1 Gemmobacter sp. | reverse complement strand
TCATCGACCACATTCCGCAACCCGGCCGAGATACACATGGTCGGATTGTTTCCCGACTATGCTTCGGCACATGCCGCATGGAAACGCGAAGCACAGCGCACGGTGGACAACGCTCATGTCCGCTATTTCATCTCGCATCTGCACCGCCTGATCGACGAACAAGAACCGGTCGGGTCAACCGCCGAAATGAAAGCCTGAGCGCAAACCGATGTCAGGCGCGCTGGGGCTTTCGCTGTATCTGCTGGGCGCGCGTGCAGGCGAACAGGATGACTCTTTGGGTCTGCCCGCGCGTCCGTCCGGGCGGCTGATCTGGCTGGACGCCGCTTCGGCGCAGGTCGGTCATGGCTTGGCGACCCTCGCGGGTGCACTGCTTCAGGCTGGGCTGGCAGACAGCGTTCTTGTCACTTGCCCCGACGATTTGCCCCCCATGCCCGGCGACGTCCTCGCTGTGGCACCACCCGCAGAAACCCGCGCTGCGGCCAGAGCCTTTCTTGACCACTGGCACCCGGATCTGGGCATCGTCGCGGCGGGTGGGTTGCGGCCCGCGCTGATCGACGCGGCCATCGCGCGCGACCTGCCCCTTTTGCTGATCGAGGGGCGCGCGCCGCGCGTGGCAGGCGGGCGAAGCGGGTGGTACCCCGGGCTTTTGCGACGACTGCTGGGGGGGTTCAGCAACATTCTGGTGCTGGATGAAAACGCTCAGCGCGCGTTTCGACGGGCCGGGGCCCCGGTGGACAGGATGCGCCTTGCGGGGCGACTGGAAGAACCCAGCCGCGCGCTGCCCCACACCGAGGCAGAGCGCGCGGCCCTGACCCGCGCATTCGGCACCCGCCCGGTTTGGCTTGCGACAGCATTGCCTGTGACCGAGGATGCCCTTGTCGCCGAAGCGCAACAGATCGCGTCGCGAGCAGCGCATCGACTGCTGCTGATCTTGGTGCCCGACGATCTTGGCCGCGCCGAGGAACTGGCGACCCGGCTGGAAACCGACCACGGCCTGATCGTGGCCCGGCGCGGCGCAGATCAGGATGTGGAGGAGGAAACCCAAGTCTACATTGCCGATACTGAAGGCGAATACGGTCTTTGGTACAGGCTGGCACCCTTGGCCTATATGGGCGGGACCATGGTGATCCGTGACGGCCCCACGGTCATGCCTCGCCACCCGTTCGAGGCCGCGGCCCTGGGATCGGTCATCATCCATGGCCCGATCACGGCCCCCTTTGCCGAAGCCTATGACCGGCTTAATCATGTTGGCGGTTGCAGGCCTCTGATACGCCCCACCGACCTGGGCGAAGCGGTTGGCGATCTGTTGGCCCCTGACCGGGCGGCCCGCATCGCGCGCGCTGCCTGGGATGTGACGACAGCCGGCGCCGAAGCGACCTCGGATGTGCTGCGTCTGGTGCGCGACCGCCTTGGGATTCCTGTGGTCGAGGGGCGCAAACGATGATCGGAGCGCCTGATTTCTGGTACACCCCACCCAATCAACCTGATTGGCGGGCAAGGGTGCTGGCCCCCTTGGGGGCGGTCTATGGGGCAACAACCGCGCGGCGCGTTGCACACAAGGGGTGGCGGGCGCCGGTCCCGGTCATCTGCGTTGGAAACCTGAACGCCGGAGGCACAGGCAAGACGCCCACAGTGATCGCCCTGCTGGACAATCTGTCTGCGCGGGGCGTGGCCGCACATGTCGTCAGTCGCGGGCACGGCGGGCGGCTGACCGGCCCCGTGCGTGTCGACCCAGCGACGCATGATGCAGCGGACGTAGGCGACGAACCCCTGCTGCTGGCCGCCTTTGCCCCGGTCTGGGTCGCCCGCGACCGTGCTGCCGGCGTGAGGGCCGCAGTGGCAGCGGGGGCACCGGCTGTCGTGCTGGACGACGGGTTCCAGAATCCATCCGTGGTCAAAGACCTGTCTCTGATCGTGGTGGACGCCCTGCACGGTTTTGGCAACGGGCGCTGTCTGCCTGCCGGGCCCTTGCGTGAACCGGTCCCCGTGGGACTGGCACGGGGCGATCTGGTCCTGTCAATCGGCGACCCCGCCGCCCAAGACCAGTTTCGCGCAAACTGGGGCGCCGCACTGAACGGGTTGCCGCATGTCACAGCCGTCCTCGCACCGCTTGCCATGGGCATGGGCTGGCAGGGCGAACGGGTTCTGGCCTTTGCCGGGATCGGCCATCCCGAAAAGTTCTTTGCAACTCTGCGCGCAGAAGGGGCCGAAGTTGTCGGCACCGTGCCATTGGCAGACCACCAGCCTTTTGCACCGGCTTTGCTGCACCGGCTGGAAACCGACGCAAAGGCATCCGGTGCACAACTGGTCACCACGGAAAAAGACGCGGTCCGGTTGCCTCTGGCATGGCGGCGCAAGGTCCTGACCCTGCCCGTGCGTTTACGGATCGACAATCCGGCGGCCCTTGATCTGGCGATAGACCGCGTGTTGTCCGCCTGACAGCCTGGTGTCATCAGCCAGACATCGTTCGGTCAGGCAAAGCTGTGCGCAATGATGAAAATCCCGGCCTTCAACAGCGCGAACACCACCCCGCCAACGATCGCCAACGACCCAAGTCCAATCACACTGCCGACCGCGATCCAGACTCCGTCCTTTTCCAGAATGCCCAAGGCGATCACACTGATGGCAAAGGCGGGCAACATGTTCCCCAGCGGAATCGGCAAGACCAGAACAATCGCCAGCACCAGACACAGGGCGCCAAAACAGCGGTCCCCCGTCACGGTACTCAGGGCCAACCAGCGGGGCGACAACAGGCGCTCGGCGCGTTGCAGCATTGGCTGAATGCGGGTCACCAACACGCTCAGGTCAGCCCTTGAAATCGACCGGCCTGACATGAATCTGGGCAACCAGGGCGTTCGGCCCATCATCAACTGAAAGGTCAGATACAAAAGCGGCAGTCCCAGAATGGCCGAGGTTCCCGGCAGGGCGGGCAAGGCGTTGGGCAACGCAAATATCAGCAGCATTGCCCCAAAGGCGCGCAGGTGCAGCACCTGAACCAGATCCCCTACCGATACCCGGTCACAGGTCGTATCGGTCACGATCTCGGTCAAGATGACCGACAGGCTTCGGCGCACCTCGTCTTGGGGCGGCGGGGCGTTTCTGGGGACCGGCGGCAGATCCGTGCCGCCGTGGCCAGGTGGCAGAGCCGCCTTGTCGAATACCGGATCAAGGGATGTCAATGTCATGTCGCACCTTTGGAATGACCGCTGCGGTTGCGAGCATTGCAGCCGCAGCGGTGGACTATGAGCCATTGCTCAGGCTTCGATGTGTGCGAACTCGTGTTCCTTTAGCCGCTTTGGCCTTTCGCCGCGATTGACCCCAAGGAACAACACGATGTTCTTGGCCACGAAGACCGTGGACCACGTCCCAAGGATCACCCCCAGCACCATCGCGAACACAAAGCCCCGGATCACGTCGCCGCCAAAAACCAGAAGCGCGATCAGCGCAATCAACGTTGTTATCGCCGTCATCAACGTCCGGCTCAGGGTTTCGTTGGCCGAAAGGTTCATCAGATCGCGCAGCGGCATGACCTTGAACTTTGCCATGTTCTCGCGCAGGCGATCAAAGATCACCACGGTGTCGTTGACCGAATAGCCAAGAATGGTCAGCAACGCCGCGACGATGGTCAGATCGAATTTCAGCTGGAACAGGGAAAAAATGCCGACCGTGACAACGACATCATGGACCAGCGCCGCCACTGTTCCGACCGCGAACTGCCATTC
>JAUSPL010000573.1 GCA_030656535.1 Gemmobacter sp. | reverse complement strand
CTGCGCGATCTGGGCATGACGATGAACCCCCAGGCGGCCCACTACACACTGATGGGGATTGAAACCCTGTCCCTGCGGATGGAGCGGCACGTGGAAAACGCGATGAAAGTCGCAGAGTGGCTGGAAAAAGACCCGCGGGTCGATTTCGTGACCTACGCCGGACTGGCGTCGTCGCCCTACAGCAAGCGGGTTCCGATTGTCTGCCCGAAAGGCGCCGGGGGTCTGTTCACCTTTGCGGTCAAGGGGGGATACGCGGCCTGTGTCAAGCTGGTTGACAGTCTGGAGCTGTTTTCCCACGTCGCAAACCTTGGCGATACGCGCAGCCTGATCATCCACTCGGCCTCGACCACGCACCGGCAACTGACCCCGGAACAGCAAACAGCGGCTGGCGCGGCCCCCAATGTGGTGCGGGTATCGATCGGCATCGAGGATGTCGCGGACATCATCGCAGATCTTGACCAGGCTCTGACCAAGGCAACGGCCTGAGCTGCAATCGATCTTCAAAAAAGGCGGGCCCCAACCGGGCCCGCCTTTTCAACACCTGCTTGCGCTACTGGTTCAATTCCCAAGTGATCGAGACATTCACGCTGTGGCTGACTTCGCCACCCGCGACCGGGACAGACTCGGCCATGGCCAGTTTGGAGTCACGAAACATCGGTGCCGGGCCGCCGGAGTTGACGCTTTCGCTGATGTCGATCACGTCTCCCAGCCGCACCCCGGCTGCGTCGGCAATCATTTGTGCCTTGCGCCGGGCATCTGCGACGGCTGCGGTCCGGGCGCCGTCCAGCGCCGGCATGGGATCGCTCAGGCCGAACGTCAGGCCGTTGAAGGTATTGGCACCGTCCGACACAGCCGTATCAAGGACCCCGCCAAGGGCCGACAGATCACGGACCCGCACGGTCAGGTTGTTCGAGGCCGCATAGCCGATGATGCGCGGCGCGCGTCCTTCGGCGTATTCCATTTGCGGCCCCAGGTTCAGACCGCTGGTTTGAAGATCACGGTCTGCGATGCCGCTGGCCCGCAGCCGGTCCAGAACGGCGGCCAGTCGGGTGCTGTTCTCTGACAGCGCCGCGGCGGCGGTCTGCGCCTCGGTCGCTACGCCAAGCGTGATCACCGCCATATCGGGCGCAGAATCGACACGCCCTTCACCCGTCACGGTCATTTTGCTTCGGGTGTCGCTGTCGGCGCGGGCTGGCAAGGCTGCGACGCTCAGGCCAATTGCCAGCGCCATGAGGGGCAGGAATGGTGTCAGGGGTATACGCATGTTGGGCTCCTTGTCCTTTTGCGAGCTATTCCGGTGTTTGACGCAGCTCACAAGCCAATCCTTTGCGCTTTTTCTTTCATTCGGCGAATTCCTGCTATAATAATGTTTTACGCGTGTCCAAGACTCCCGCCCCTTTGCAGACCTGTGCTAATACCATCGCATGAAGCCCAATTTCGCCCTCTACTTCCTGAACGACAGCGTGACCCTGCTGCACCGGACCTCGTCGGGCTGGATGCGCGTGGGGTCAGTGGCGTTCGATGAACCCGATCTTGATGCCGCAATGACCTACCTGCGCGGATCTGCGCTGGGGTTGGAGCCTCGTGGCATCTTTACCAAACTGGTGATCCCGAACTCTGAAATCCTTTATACCACCGTGGATCTGGCCACCCTGCCCCCTGGGCGCAAGCGGGTTCAGATCGGGCGCGCGCTGGATGGACTGACGCCCTACGGGCTGGAAGATCTGGTTTTTGACTGGTCGGGCACAGGTACTGTGGTTCAGGTCGCGGCAATCGCACGTGAGACCCTGGCTGAGGCCGAAGGGTTTGCCACCGCGCACCGCCTCAATCCAGTGTCCTTTGTGGCCAGCCCGGAACCCGGAACCTATGCAGCAGAGCCTTGGTTTGGCCCGACAACCGCCGCACCGGCCCTTTTGGCCCAAGGCGAGCGGATCGAGCGGGATCAAGACCCGGTCCGTCTGGACCCGACCCTGCCGCTTGACTTCAGCGCCCCCGACGCGGACGCGCCCAAGCCTGACACCTTCCAGAATACCCCGCCCCTGCCCGCAGTGGAACCAGCAGCGGACCAAGACGCGGCACCAGCCGATGTGGCCTCACAAGACAGCCTGTCCGGTGAAAGCCTGCCAGCTGACATGTCTGCGATCGTGCCGCCAGCCAAGCCCGACGCCGCGCCAGACGATTTGACGCCACATGTCGATATGACGGTTGCGCCGCTGGACGTGTCCGAAGATGTGTCGCCTGCGGAACCAAACTCTTCTGCTGATGTCGCCGTCGACCCGCCATCGGGCGACACGGAAGACATCGCGAAGCCTGAGGCAGCACCGGAAGCGGACGCACCGTCCACGCCCCCGGTCACCGCGCCAGAGGCTTCCGACGTCGTCACCGCCAAACCCCATTCGACGGAAACACCAGCGCCCGCGCCGGCCGCCACCCTGCCCGAGTCCACAACTTCGCCACCGCGCGTGACACCCGGTCCCGAGGCAGCACCCCTGCCCGACGCTGTTCGGCAATTTGCAGCAACATTGACCGCGTCAGTCATTGAACGCTCGGAAGCCCGCAGGGTTGCGCCCGCGAAGACGCAGGCATCGGACGCCGACGCGCCCGAAGCGCCGTTTGTCACGGTCGAGAGCCTGGATGATGGCGCCGATTCGATGCCGCCCAAGCCCTTGCGCGGTTTTCCACCGATGTTGGAAAAAATGCCGCTGACGGTGTCACCGCCGCCGGCCTTGTCCACCACCGCGCTGACCTCGCGGACCGACAAACTGTCCGACACCACAAGCAACGCCGAGTCGGCGCTTGCGCGCGCACTGACGCCAAAGCCGCTCGACACCCCATCTGCCGAAAAGCCCAAGACAAACGATCTGTTCGCCCCCCTGCCTGAAATTCCCCGGGCCTCGGTGTTGCGGGCAGACCTGCCGCAAGAGGACGACGCGCCGCCAACATTCTCGGTCCGACGCGCGCCGATCGGGTCTGCCCGTCCCCCTGAATCCCCGGTACCTGCCGGAACTGCCGGACTACAGACCGCCTCCGGCGATGCCCCCGCTGTGTCAGGAGCCGACCGCCCCCGCCGCCCCGCTGTCCCGGC
This sequence comes from Gemmobacter sp., assembly GCA_030656535.1. Classification (GTDB taxonomy): domain Bacteria; phylum Pseudomonadota; class Alphaproteobacteria; order Rhodobacterales; family Rhodobacteraceae; genus JAUSPL01. Next base: position 5,753 of record JAUSPL010000573.1, on the reverse strand, counting down.
GCCTGAAAAGCCAGGAAAGACAGTTGGTGTTGTCTCGGCGAATGTCATCTCGGCAGGCGCAGAGGCCGCTGCCGGAGGCGCACGTGCCTTGCGGCAGATGAAGCAGGCCGTCACCGCACGCAGCGGTAAATCGGCCAAAAGCGGCAAGGCGACGACGTCGAATGCGTTGCCGCCGCGTGTTGCAGGCGCCATGAACAAGGTGATCGCCGAAGCGACCCTTGACCCCAAAACGCCGGACCCGTCGCTGACGCCGCCCAGAAACGAAACCGAGGCTATGACCGTGTTCGGCGCGCGGCGTGACCCTGTTAGGGGCAAACCGCGCTATCTGGGTCTGATGCTGACCGCCGTGCTGTTGGTTATTCTGGTTGCCGCCGCAGTTTGGGCCACCTACTTTTTGGAGGAAGCCCCGCAGGGCGCATCGCTGCAGCCAACGATACAGTCCGGGGCGACTGTGGCCGATGATGCGGCGCCCTCCGGTCAGGTGGCAGCCCTGCCCGGCCTTGCCGCACCGGCAGGCCCGGACAATACGCCTGCCGCACCCGAACCGGATACCGACGCCGCGTCGTCGACAGTGCCTTTCGCGCCGACCAACGCGGGCAGCGATCAGGCCCCCGATGTTGACACCGCAGGACTGCCGCCCGCCGTCGAGGCTGCTGCAGAGGCTGCGTCCGTCTTGGTGAGTGATGTATCGGCCGGGTTGCCCACAACACCTCCGGCGACTGGTGCGGCAGGCAGCGCCGCCGATGTCGTCGCCCGATCCCTCGCCCCCGAAGCGGTGGATGAGATTTTTCTGGCGCTCGGAGATCAGGATCTGACGCTGTCTCCAGCGCCGGGTCAACCCAAGCCCCTGCAATCGAACCCCGACAGCGCACCGGGCGGAGCAGCCGTATTGCCGCCCTTCGGGGCTCTTTACAAATTTGACGCTGATGGAAACATCATTCCAACCCGTGAAGGTGTGGTCACGCCTGACGGGGTTCGTCTGGTCGCAGGTCGCCCCCCGCGTATCCCGCCACAGCGCCCTGTTTCAGCCGAAGCGCCCCCGGTCCTGGCGACAGCACAACCCGCAGCGACAGAGGAAGCCACCCAAAGCACTGAATCGACAGCCCAAGCAGCAGCCCCCGCGTCTGCTCCGGTTGTTTTACCGGCTCTTGCACAGCCAACAGTGCCGGCCACACCAGGTGCGATCCCGCTTGCTGCGACTCCGTCGGTGCCCGAGGCCCCGCCAGAACCAGACCCAAGGCTGGCCGGCGCACGTCCACGCGCGCGGCCTGCCGGGCTGGCCCCAGCCGCAGCACCACAAGCGCCCACCGATCAGGAAGGCGCCTTGGCAACCGACACCGCGGTCGCCGCGGGCCTGAATGACAGCCCACGCCCGCGCGTACGCACCGCCTCCGTGGCCGCCGCCGCCGCCGCCGAAGAGGCGCAGGCGAGGTTGAGCGCCCAGCAGCAAGCAACAGCCGCTGCCGCCGCCGCAGCAGCAGCGTCTACCGCTGCGCTGGAAGTCAGAGCACTGCAAAACGCGAGCCTGATGGCCGTCGCCATTTCGCGCAAGCCCGCAGTACGCCCGCGCAACTTTGAAACAACGGTTGTTGCCGCCGTGGCAGCCGCACCCCGTACCGCCGCCGCCCGCGCCGCGCCAAGCGAAGACGTCGTTGACGATCACGAACCAGAAGTCACGCGCGCCGCCCCGGCAATTCCGACCCGGGCCTCCGTTGCAAAACAGGCGACACTGGCCCGCGCGATCAATCTGAACCGGCTGAACCTGATCGGGGTTTATGGCACGTCCAGCAGCCGTTACGCATTGGTCAGGACGTCATCCGGACGCTACGAGCGGGTCAAGGTCGGGGACCGGCTGGACGGCGGACAAGTATCGGCGATCACCCAGACCGAGCTTCGCTATTCCAAGCGTGGACAGCAGGTCAAACTCGAGATGCCAAAAGGTTAGCGCGTCGCATCGGCCATCTGGCCCCCCGCACGACCCGAATGCGTCCAACGAAATACCTGGATTGGCATTTGGCAGCTTGAACATCCTTATCTGCCCCGCAACGCGATCCGAATATGCTTGGGGCGGCCAGCCGTGCCGCCTCAAGCATGGGCATTGCAGGCAGATCCCAGTTGTTCAGCCCCAGCTTCTGGTGGATCGGATTCAGGATGGACATATCTGGCGTTGGTGTCCGGACCTTGCAGATGTATTCGTTGGGCGAGAGGCCTCCGGGCGTCTTGAGCCGTCGGGCGAAGGCGCAGGTGTGGAATGTTCACCCGACGCAAGAAGACGTTGGCGAGGTGGGTGCGCAGCGGGTCGTGATTGTTATGGTGAAAGCGTTTCACGGTTGCGTCGTTGATGGTGCGGTTCATCCACTCGACCGGGCGCCCGACCTGGCCGCCCCTCTGGAAATCGGTCCCCCGGACCGTTTTCTGATCCGAGCGGCTCCACGGATGTTTGGGCTTGGTCAGCCGGTGCTCGATGCCGTTGGCTATACTGATCATGTCGAAGCGCATCGGCCGGGTACAGGGGGGGTTGCGGTTCCCGCGGCGGCTCGCCGACCGGGGGACCGTTGTCGCGCTGCTCGCAGACCTGCAGGCCATTGTCGGTGAGAGCCGTCTTGACTTGAAACGGCACGGCATCAACCATGTGCCGCAGGAGCCCCCATGCAGTCTTTCTGTCAGCCATTTCAGCGCGTTGGGCGACCGCGAACGTGGCAGTCCTGTCGATGCCCACAAAGAGGGCGCTTGCGTTGGCGGTCTGCCCTTCGGCGATGTCCCCGCTCGTGGGTTGCGGACAGCTCTGACGGCGAACGTGGTCGTGGCGCCTTCGTGACGGACATCTCCCACAGCGCTTACTTCCAGTCCCGGGAAATGATCGCGCCATCAACCCGTCGGATCAAAGCCTAGCTTGTCGTCAGGACGCCGCGATCGATCTGGTCTTGTTCAATGCTTTCGAACAAGGCACGAAAGTTTCCTTCGCCGAAACCGTCGTCACCTTTGCGCTGAATGAACTCGAAGAAGATCGGCCCGATCACGGTTTTCGAGAAGATCTGCAGCAGGATCTTGGTCTCGCCGCCATCAACAACGCCTTCGCCATCTATCAGGATGCCATGCTTCATCATGCGGTCCAGCGGTTCGTCATGTCCGACGACCCGGGTTTTCGACAATTGATAATAGGCTTCTGGCGGTTTTGGCATGAACTTGAGGCCCAGTTCTGCGATGGTGTCCGTGGCGGTATAGATGTCGTCGCAACCAACAGCGATGTGCTGGATCCCTTCGCCATTATAGCGCTTGAGATATTCAACGATCTGCCCCTTGTCGCCGCGATCCTCGTTGATCGGAATGCGGATACGGCCACAAGGCGACGTAAGGGCACGCGACAAAAGGCCGGTGAACTTGCCTTCGATGTCGAAAAACCGGATTTGCTTGAACCCGAAGATGTCCCCATAGAAATTGAACCATGTGTCCATGTTGCCCTTGTGGACGTTGTGGGTCAGGTGATCGAGGTAATAGAACCCGACGCCATCGGGTTTCGGGGTCGCGATGAAATCGAATTCGGTGGCATACGGGCCGTGCGGGTCGTCGCCATAAGCATCGGTGAAATAAATCAGGCTGCCGCCAATTCCGACGACTGCGGGCAGGTCCAGTGCGCGATCATTGGCGGTATAGGGCGTGGCCCCTTTGGCAACCGCATGGGCAAAGGCCTTGTCTGCATCCACCACACGCCAGCCCATCGAGGGCGCGCAAGGGCCGTGATCGTCGACAAAGCGGCGGGCCTGACTGGCGGGATCGTCATTCAGGATATAGGTGATGTCGCCTTGCTGCCAAAGCTCGATCGCCCGCGTTTTGTGACGCGCGGTCAAGACATAGCCCATGCGGGCAAACAGATCCCGCAGCTTTTGCGGTTCAGGGTGGGCGAACTCGACGAATTCGAACCCGTCGGTGCCAGCGGGATTAAGATCGGAAATCACCGCCCGGGGGGCGGCGTGCGGAAAGGGACCCATGTCATGCTCCTGTTGCGCGGTTCTGAACCAATATCGCGCGAAGGCTGCGCATTTTTCGCGCATTCTGGGCTATATTCATCCTATATTGTACGGGATTCCCGCGCATCACCCTGGATAGACGCAAGGTTCCCGCATGCTTGACCCCATCGATTCCCGGCTATTGACCGAAGTTCAGAAGAACGCGCAACTGACCTCCGAGGCTTTGGGTGCGATTTTGAACCTGTCGCCAAGTCAGGCAGGCCGCAGGCGCCAGAGGTTGGAGGCCGAAGGCTATATCACCGGTTACATCGCGCGCGTGGACCCGGCGCGCGTCGGTCTCAGCGTCCAGGCCTTTGTCCAGGTTCAGATGGCCAGCCATGCGCCCGAGGCCGCGCGCGCCTTTGCCAGCCTGATTTCCACCCGGCCCGAAGTCATCAGTGCATGGACATTGACCGGCGAGGCGGACTACCTTCTAAGGGTCTGGTGTGTCGATCTTCCGGGCCTGAATCGGCTGATTCATCAGGTGCTGCTGCCGCATCCGGCGGTGGCGCGGGTCCAAAGCCAGATCGTCATGGACCAGTTCAAGGCGGACGCCGCGCTGCCGGTCTGAAGGATGCCTATGGAAGACTTCCTGTTTCAAGCGACGGTCTATCTGGCTGCGGCGTTGATCGTGGTCCCCCTTGCGGTTCGCTTCGGCCTGGGGTCTGTGCTGGGGTATCTGGCGGCGGGAATGCTGATCGGTCCCGGCCTTGGCCTGATTGGCAACGACGTCGAAGGTCTGCAACATTTCGCAGAGTTCGGCGTGGTCCTGATGCTGTTCCTGATCGGGCTGGAACTGGAACCCCGCGTGCTGTGGGACATGCGCCACAAGCTTGTCGGACTGGGCGGGCTACAGGTCGGGCTGACCGGGCTGTCGGTGACCTTGGCCGCCCACTGGCTGGGGCTGTCGTGGCAGACCGGCGTGGCCCTCGGCATGATCTTTGCGTTGTCATCCACCGCCATCGTGGTGCAGACCCTGACCGAAAAGAAGCTGATGCAGACCGCCGGCGGCCGATCAAGCTTTGCGGTATTGCTGACCCAGGACATCGCAGTGGTCCCCATGCTTGCGCTGATGCCCCTGCTGGCCACCATCCCGACGCAAGAGATCGCCCCTGACGCCCATGGGGCGGAAAACGAAATTCAGGCGTTTATCAACAGCTTGCCCGGTTGGACGGCGACCCCGGTCATGCTTGCGGTGGTGGCGGGGATCATCCTGACCGGGCACTTCCTGACCCGCCCCGCGTTCCGGTTCATCCACGCCGCCCGCCTGCACGAGATGTCCACCTTTTTCGCGCTGCTGATCGTGCTGAGTATCGCCTTCCTCATGACGCTGGTCGGGTTGTCGCCCGCGCTGGGGACCTTTCTGGCCGGGGTCGTCCTTGCGAACTCTGAGTTCCGGCACGAGTTGGAGGCGGACATCAAGCCGTTCAAGGGCCTGTTGCTGGGGTTGTTTTTCATGACCGTCGGCGCCGGGATCGACTTTGGCGTGTTGATGGGCGCGCCCCTGACGATTCTGGGGCTTGCGTTTGGGGTGATGGCGCTGAAGGCTGCGGTGTTGCTGACGCTGGCGCTGGTGTTTCGCCTGCAAGGGCGCGACCGCTGGTTGTTCGTGCTGTCCTTGGCGCAGGCGGGCGAATTCGGGTTCTTGCTGGCCAGCTTCTCGGTGCAGCAAGGCGCGCTGACAGAGCCGGTTGCACAGATAGCCCTGCTGGTGATCGGGCTGTCGATGCTGTTCACGCCCTTGCT
>JAUSPL010000563.1 GCA_030656535.1 Gemmobacter sp. | reverse complement strand
AATCAATGGAAGTCCGCCCATGCTGCCAACACATCGTTGCGTACGCTGGCAGAGGCAATGGTGCTTGCCGACGTATTCCTCGGCGTCTCGGCAAAAGGGGCGGTGACGCGAGATATGGTGGCATCAATGGCCGACAACCCGGTCATCTTTGCCATGGCGAACCCTGACCCTGAAATCACCCCGGAAGAAGCGCACGCTGTGCGCCCTGATGCCATTGTGGCAACGGGTCGGTCAGACTACCCCAATCAGGTCAACAACGTCCTTGGGTTTCCCTATCTGTTCCGGGGCGCCCTGGATATCCACGCCCGCGCGATCAACGACGAAATGAAGATCGCTTGCGCCCGTGCTTTGGCTGCGCTGGCGCGTGAGGACGTACCCGACGAGGTCGCGATGGCCTACGGCCGCAAGCTGTCATTTGGCCGCGACTATATCATTCCGACACCGTTTGACCCACGACTGATCTACGTCATCCCACCAGCCGTTGCGAAGGCGGGAATGGATACCGGGGTTGCGCGACGGCCTATCATCGACCTCAAGGCTTATGAGCAAACCTTGAAGGCCCGGATGGACCCGACGGCGACAATATTGCAGGGCATTCACGCGCGGGCGCGTCAGGCCCAGGCGCGGATGATCTTTGCCGAAGGCGACGATCCCCGCGTGTTGCGAGCCGCCGTCGCCTATCAGCGGGCAGGTTTGGGTCGGGCGCTGATCGTTGGCCGCGAGGCGGATGTGCGTGAAAAGCTGGAGGCGGCAGGCCTGCCCGAGGCGGTGCGCGAACTTGAGGTGGTGAATGCCGCAAACACCCGCCACTTGGATACCTACAAGGAATTCCTGTACAATCGACTGCAACGGTCAGGCCATGATCGGCAGGATGTCCATCGTCTTGCTTCGCGTGATCGTCATGTGTTTTCGGCGCTGATGCTTGCGCATGGGCATGGCGACGGGTTGGTTACTGGGGCCACGCGCAAGTCGGCGCATGTGCTTCAGTTGATTAACCATGTGTTCGACGCCGGGGCCGAAGACGGTGCGGTCGGGGTGACGGCGCTGTTGCACAAGGGTCGGATTGTTCTGATCGCAGACACGCTGGTGCACGAATGGCCAGAGCCCGAAGATCTGGCTGTGATCGCGAAGCAAGCGGCGAAAGTGGCGCGAAACCTTGGGCTGGAGCCTCGGGTAGCTTTCGTGTCGTTTTCAACATTCGGATATCCCGTGTCAGAGCGCGCAATCAAGATGCACAAGGCGCCGCTGGTTCTGGATACGATGAAAGTTGATTTTGAGTACGAAGGTGAAATGACCGTCGATGTGGCGCTTAACCCGGAAGTGATGGCGCAGTATCCGTTCTGCCGTCTGTCCGGGCCCGCAAATATTCTGGTGGTGCCTGCGCGGCATTCGGCTTCGATCTCGGTCAAGCTGATGCAGGAAATGGCGGGCGCAACAGTGATCGGGCCGATCTTGACCGGGGTGAAAAAGCCGATCCAGATCTGCTCGACCAATTCGACCGTCAATGACATCCTGAATATGGCGGTAATGGCTGCCTGCAAGGTGGGTTGAACTGCGCAAAGGGGGCCTGTGGGTGCGCGGCAGACGCGCAGCCACAGGCCCTTGGCGCGGCTGGTCTGTCGCACTAACCTGACCCTTGTCACAACAGGGGGGTAGCAATGACAGACCACGTCACAACGCATCAGGCAGAAGAAGATTCGCGCAACGAGATGATCCTGATCTGGGTCAACGGGCGCATCGTCCCCAAGGCGCAGGCGATGGTGTCGGTCTACGATTCCGGCTTCATGTTGGGGGACGGGGTCTGGGAGGGCATCCGGCTTTATGACGGGCGTTGGGCTTTTGTTGACGAACACCTGGACCGTCTGTTCGAGGCGGCCAAGGCGATCGACCTCGATATCGGCATGGACCGCGAGGCCGTTCTGCAGGCGCTGCTGGATACTCAGGCCGCCAACGGGATGGTCAGCGACGCCCACGCGCGCCTGATGGTTACGCGCGGCGTCAAGGTGCGCCCTTTCCAACATCCGTCGTTGTCGCGTTCCGGTCCAACGATTGTTATCATCATGGAACATTCAAAGCCCAAGATTCCGCGCCCCATCCGGCTTGCCACTGTGCCGCATATGCGTGGTTTGCCGATGACGCAGGACCCCAAGCTGAATTCGCACTCCAAGTTGAACTGCATTCTGGCTTGTATCGCGGCGGAAAAAGCCGGTGCGGACGAGGCGCTGATGCTGGATGTGCATGGTTTTGTGAATACGACCAACGCCTGCAACTTTTTTATTGTGCGCAGGGGCGAGGTTTGGACCTCGACCGGCGATTACTGCATGAATGGGATTACCCGTGGCAAGGTGGTCGCCCTGTGTCGCGCCAACGGCATTCCGGTGTTTGAGCGCAACTTCAGCCTGGTTGACACCTATTCCGCCGACGAGGCATTTCTGACAGGGACCTTTGGGGCGCAAACCCCGGTCAGCACGATCGACGGGCGTGTGATTGGGACCGGGCAGATGGGGCCGATGACCGAGCGTCTGCGTGGGTTGTACAAGGCGCTGATCGGATGAGGATTGCGATGTGGTCTGGGCCGCGCAACCTGTCTACGGCAATGATGTACGCTTTTGCTGCACGCGGCGACTGTGCCGTTTGGGATGAACCCTTTTATGCCGCCTACCTTGCCGCGACGGGCAGTGACCACCCGATGCGTGAGCAGATCATCAGCGCGCATGACGCGGACGCGCGCGCGGTTGCCGTTGCATGCGCGGGAGCGGTCCCCAATAGACAGAATCTGTTCTATCAAAAGCATATGACCCTGCACATGATCCCGGATTTTGATCGAGAGTTCATGCGCGCCTGCGAGAATGTGTTCTTGATCCGGCATCCTGCGCGGGTCGTGGCATCATATGCCAAAAAGCGCGAGGGGCCGACGCTTGCCGATATCGGCTTTGTGCAACAGGCTGAGTTGTTTGACGAGGTGTCGGGTTGGATGGGTCGGGCGCCGCTGGTGATCGACAGTGCCGATATCCGCAATGATCCCGCAGCGGTCTTGGGGCGGTTGTGTGCCGCGCTGGGAATTCCGTTTACGGATAGGATGCTGCATTGGCCTGCAGGGCCGAAGGCGTTTGACGGGATCTGGGCGCCACATTGGTATGGCGCGGTACATCGCTCGACCGGGTTCGAAGAGCCAGAAGGCACATTGCCAGATTTGCCGCCAGACTATGCGCGATTGGTCGATCAGGCACTGCCGTACTATCAACACCTGCTGCCATATCGCCTATAGCATGCAGTGCGGGCGCACGAGAGCCCTTTGCCAATTGAACAAGGGGGCGTCGGAACGCCCCCTTATTGTTTCACATGAAACACTTCAGTTGTTTCAGGCCTTTTTGGCAACGCGGGCATTGCGCGTCGCGATAAGCTTTAGCCGCAGCGCATTCAGCTTGATAAAGCCTGCCGCGTCCTTTTGGTCATAGGCGCCCGCGTCTTCCTCAAAGGTTACATGCTTTTCGGAATAGAGCGTATGCTCAGACCACCGCGCGACGGTCCGCACTGATCCCTTGTACAGCTTCAATCGAACGGTCCCGGTGACATGTTCCTGGCTTTTGTCGATCAGCGCCTGAAGCATCTCCCGCTCGGGCGAGAACCAGAAACCGTTGTAGATCAGCTCTGCATAGCGCGGCATGATGCTGTCTTTGAGGTGGCCAGCGCCGGAGTCCAGGGTGATCTGTTCGATGCCCCGATGCGCTTCAAGCAATATTGTCCCACCCGGGGTTTCATAGGCGCCGCGCGACTTCATCCCGATGAAGCGGTTTTCCACCAGATCAAGCCGGCCCACGCCATGCCGCCCACCGATTTCGTTCAGCTTGGTGAGGATGGTTGCTGGCGACATGGCTTCGCCATCGATAGCCACAGCATCGCCAGCTTGGAATGTCACTTCGATGAACTCTGGCGTATCCGGGGCCACTTCGGGGTCTACGGTGCGCTGCCAGACATAGGACGGGGGTTCGTCTGCGGGGTTTTCAAGTACTTTGCCCTCAGAGGACGTATGCAGCAGATTTGCGTCAACCGAGAACGGTGCCTCGCCGCGCTTGTCCTTGGCGATTGGAATTTGGTTCGTTTCCGCAAACTCCAGCAACTTGGTCCGCGACGTCAGGTCCCATTCGCGCCAAGGCGCAATCACTTTGATCGAAGGATCAAGCGCGTAGGCCGACAGTTCGAACCGGACCTGATCGTTGCCTTTGCCGGTTGCGCCATGCGCGACAGCATCCGCGCCGGTTTCATGGGCGATCCGCACAAGATGTTGCGAAATCAATGGCCGTGCGATCGAGGTGCCCAGCAGGTACAGCCCTTCGTACAGCGCATTGGCGC
>JAUSPL010000561.1 GCA_030656535.1 Gemmobacter sp. | reverse complement strand
GCAATTTCATGGATGGCGTTCCTTCAGATCTTCGGCCTGCGGCAAAGACGCAAGGCGCATCGCAAGACCTGCCAGCATGTGCAGCAAGATCAGCGCAAAGGCGATCGGTACGGCTGCGGTGAACCAGATCATCTGGACCGGGATCATTTCGGCCGTGCGCTCAAGGCTGCGGCCCAGGAACCCCCGCGCGAATGTCATGTTCGGTCCAAACAGCGAATACCACAGCACGGGCAGGGCAAACAAAGCGACGCCCACGCCCCGTATCAGCGCAAGCACCAGCCCGAGGCGGCCCTGTATGGCCACCATGCCGGGAAACAACGTGGGATCCAGCCGGGCGCGAAAGGCGCAAGACGCCCCCAGCATCCCGGCCCAGACCATCGCGCGGCGGGCCGCCTCTTCGGTCCAGACCGGGGGGGCAGACAGTGCGTAGCGGGCGATGACCTGCCACATTGCGGAAAACGCCATGACCAGAACCGCAATAACGGCCCCCGTCAGCGCGATCCGGTACAGCCAGACCGACAGGCGATCCAATGTGATGGCCACCGCCCGCATCGTCTTAGTTCCCTTTGGCGGTGCGCCATTGCGCGATCTGATCCGCGGTCATCAAGCCGCTGTCGTAGGTCGCTTCGGATGCCTTGACGAATTCGGCCCGGGCTTCGGGCGTCAGCGTGTGGATGTCGACCCCAGCCGCCTTCAGCTTGTCGATCACGCCTGTCTGACCCGCCAGCCAGTCACGGTTGGCTTTGTCCGCAGCGGCGACGCCGGCATCGACGACGGCACGATCAGCATCTGACAGGCCCGAATACCAATCCTCGGACACGATGGCGATGCGCAGCGACGGCGACACATCAGCATCGGTGAAGTATTTGATGAAATCGGTGTGCCCAAACAGCAGCGGCACAAAGGCCGGGTTCATATAGCCATCAGCCACCCCGGTTTGCAGCGCGTTCGGCACTTCGGCCCAGGACACGATGGTCCCGGTTGACCCCCAGGCCTTGAACAGTTCGATCTGGCTTTCATCCAGCGCACGCATCCGCAAGTCGGACATGTCAGACATCTTTTCCACCCGTTTCTTGGTGTTGAAGATGCCGGTGGACGGGCCGACGATGGTCATGGCGATAACCCGTACACCCTTGGGCGCGGTGCCTTCGTTGATGCGGGCCAACATGCCGCCTTCGTAGAGCGCGCGGTCGACTTCATCGATTCCGGCAAAGAAATAGGGCATGCGCAAGCCATAGATTGTTTTGTCCAGTGACCCGACGATGGCAAGCGGGGACATCCCGACCTCCAGCAGGCCCTGGCTGACCTGATCGAATACCTCGTCGTCGCCACCCAGTGCCCCGCGCTGGAATTCCTCTGCCTTGATGCCGTTGGCGTTCAGATGCCCGGCAAAGGCGTGGGCCCAGACATAGCTGCCGGAGCCTTCCAGATCGGGCGGGCTGTCCAGCGCGATCTTGATCTGTGCGGTCGCGGCTCCGCTGAAGGCCAAAGCAGCAGCAAGCGCGGCCCCTGTGAATGTCATGTATTTCATTGAAGGTCTCTCCCGGTTGTCACAACGTTTTTCATTATCCGCCAACTGTAAGGCCAAATGCCCGTGGCAGGGCAAGGCTGATGTCAGGCACCGCAATCAGCAGGGCCAGCACAGCGATTTCCACCAGCACAAACGGGATGACCGCCCGCGCCAGCCGCCAATAGCTGATGCCCGTTACGGTCGACACGACCAGCAGGCAGCCCCCCACCGGCGGCGACACCAGCCCGATGCACAGGTTGAAGCAGAGCACGATTCCCAGGTGCACCGGGTCTGCGCCCTGCGCGATCGCGACCGGGGCCAAAAGCGGCACCAACAGCGCAAGCGCGACCGGAATGTCCAGCACCATCCCCGCAAACAAGAACAGCACGTTCAGCGCCAGCATATACCCCACCGGCCCCAGACCCATCCCGGTCACCGCATCCGAGATCATTTCGGGCACCCGTTCCAGCGCACCCAGATGACCAAGCGCCGACACCGCGCTGACCAGCAGGAAAATCGACCCTGACAGCGTGGCCGTCCGCTTCAGGCCTTCCAGAATGGATCGCCACGTCAGCCCATCATAAAACCAACCGGCACCCACCGCCGCAAATACAGCCACCGCTGCTGCCTCGGTCGGGGTGGTCAGGCCGAACACGATGCCGCCCAATATGATTGCGGGCAGGGCCAACGCGGGCAGGGCATGAAAAAAGGTCGGCAGCAGCGGAGGCAGGTCTGCCTTGGCCAGTTTTGGGTGGTTTTGCGTCCGTGCATAGACGGTGTTGAGCGCCATCAAGGCCGCCGCCAGCAACAGACCGGGCACGATCCCGGCCAGAAACAGCGCCGAAACCGAAGTGCCCATCAACGCGCCATAGAATACCAGAATGATCGACGGCGGGATGATCGGGCCGATGATTTAGGACGCTGCGTTAATTGCGGCTGCTTATTCAAGGCTGTAGCCGCGTGCGCGAATCGCGGGACCCAGCGTGTTCGACAGCGCTGCCGCATCGGCAACCGCCGACCCTGAAATCCCCGCAAAGAACACCGAGGTCATGATGTTCACATGCCCAAGCCCGCCCCTGACCCGGCCAATCAGCGCCATGGACAGATCGATCAGGACCGAAGTGATGCCACCCCGGTTCATCAGCTCGCCCACAAGGATGAACAGGGGCATCGACATCAGCGCAAAGACGTCGATCTTGGAAAAGATCTGTTGCGGCAGAACAGCAAGGTGCCGCGCATTGTCTGTCGCGATGAACGCCAGGGTGGCGCCCGCTCCGGCGACATAGGCGATGGCAAGCCCTGATCCCAACAGCAGCATGGCAAAAAGCGGGATCAAGATGGCCATCAGTTCAACCCTTTTCGATCAGGCGATAGCGCAGCGGCGGTGACACCTTGGGCTGCGATCTGGTCGGGAACGGGGCGGCCCAGCACCAGTGCTGCCGCCACTTGCGCCAGCGCCGGTGCGCTTTGGATGCCATAGCCGCCTTGCCCCGCCAGCCAGAAAAATCCCGGCGCTTCGGTCGCGTAGCCCACGACCGGGGACTTGTCGGCGACAAAGCTGCGCAGCCCGGCCCATTTGTGCTCGATACGTCGGACCGAAAGATCGAACACTGTTTCTATTCTGTCCACACAGACCGCGATATCCCAGTCCTCGGGTTGCGCGTCGCAAGGCGGCGAAGGCGTTTCATCAGCGGGCGAAATCAGCAACTTGCCGGCATCGGGTTTCAGGTAATAGCTTTCGTCCACGCCGACGACCATCGGGTGTCCGTCAGGCACAAAGCCTGCTGGCGGAGCGACCAATGCGACCGTGCGCCGTTTTGGCACCAGACCGACAGGCCGCACCCCCGCCATGCCCGCCAGCACATCCGCCCAGGCCCCTGCCGCATTCACCACCCGCTCTGCGCGGATCGTCCCGCGGGACGTTTCTATCCGCCAGCCATCCACGCCTTGGGACAGGCCCAGAACTTCGGACCCGCAGCGCAATTCCCCATCTGCCGCGCGAAACGCCCGCAGATAGTATTGGTGCAAACCGTCCACGTCGATGTCTGCGGCAGATTGGTCCAAAAGCGCGCCCGCCAGGCCGTCAGCCCGCAGCAAGGGCATCATGTCCCGCGCCGCCCGCGCTGATACGGGCGTCACTGCCGGTCCCAGTTCTGATTCCAGCGCTGCGGCAAGGGCCTGTTGGCCGTCGCGCACAGCAAACAGAACGCCGCGTGGGCGCAGCAGGGGGTGATCCCCAAGCTGGGCAAAGGCATTGGCCGACGCGCGGGTCAAAGCCCGGATCACTGGAGGACCATAGGCCGAAGTATACACGGCGGCAGAGCGTCCTGTGGTATGATAGCCGGGACGTGATTCCCGTTCCAGCAGCACGACCCGTGCGCTTTGGGCAAGTTCTGCCGCGACCGAAGCACCCGCCATGCCCGCGCCTATGACCACGATATCAAAGCTGTCTGTGCCCGCAGTCATCTTGCATCCTGTCCCACCGATGGAAAGGCTAGCACCGGTTTTCCGATACGAAAAGCACTATTTCGTATCGGAAAATTGTTGGTACTTCAGGGACGGCGCGCTAGGTCTTGGAGCATGAAAACGCCTCACGCCGATGCTCTGCCAAATCCGCCTGATCCTGCCGAAGCTCAACGGTCAGAGTTCGGACGCAGACTTCTGCGACTGCGGCGTGACCGCGGCTGGACACTGGCAGATCTGTCGGAACGGTCGGGCGTCGCGATCTCGACGATATCCAAGGCCGAGCGCGGGGTCATGGCGCTGACCTATGACCGCATGGCGCAGTTGGCGGATGGATTGGACATCGACATGACGGAACTGTTCACCACGGAGGGCAAGGTATTTGCCCCCG
>JAUSPL010000556.1 GCA_030656535.1 Gemmobacter sp. | reverse complement strand
GAGTTCACGTTGCCGACCGACCCGTTCGAGGCAACCGCCGTCGCGACCAACCCAGGAACGCCGCACGACCCGCCATCGTCGCAGGCACGCGAGCCGGGCGGATTCGAAATCGCATTCGCGATCAGGCCGCCGATGGGGTAGTAGGTGCCAGCCGTGCCACCTGTACCGATGCGGAAGAACTGGATATCCTGCGCCATTGCCCCTTGAGCCAACATACCTATGGCAAGCGCTGCGCCTGCCAAGGTTTTCAAACTAACAAGCTTCATATAGACCTCCCAAGGTTTCTAACGTCGTCTTTCGGCCCCGCAACGGTGCCGCGACCAAAGCATATTGTACCAGATGCCAAACGTCTATCTGCCGATTTGCGTCTGCTTTCTCGGCCTTTGCGTCAGTTCGCAATCATTCGCGCGGCGCGCTTTGGCTGCCACCGCCAATACTGCCGAGACCCGGGACAAGACGCCCGACAACCCCCGCCGACTTTCCCGATCCAAAGACAGCAGGCTGCGGTACAGGCATTCGAGGCTTGGCCTTAAAGGGGCGCTTCAACAACGCAATGGACCCACCATTGCCCTATTGCGTGGACAGATAGCTAATAAATCGTCATAATTTCAATGCCTTGACAGACACGCACATCCAACCCCCGGCGCAAATATCCCGAGTCGGGAAGCAAGGCATCCAACCCACAAGCGCAAGTCATGGCGGGTGACGGGCAAGGGCAGATGACAGGACCAGCGCCAGTTGCAGACACGGTATCACATCGGGTCCACACCATATGGGCTGTGCTGTCGCCGCGCACCCTTGCGCCTTGCGTCAGACCCGGCAATGGTCCCGCCTCGGAAATGCCGGAGGAGGAAAAGGCATGAGGGTGGGGATCGTGATGCTGGGACTGGGCTATGTGCTCAGCCAGTTCTATCGGGCATTTCTTGCGGTGTTGGCGCCGGTTCTGGGGGCGGATATCGGTGTCACGCCGGCCGAGTTGGCCGATGCTTCGGGCCTGTGGTTTCTGGTCTTTGCCCTGATGCAGATCCCGGTTGGGCTTGCGCTGGACGCAGGGGGGCCGCGGCGCACAACGGCACTGCTGTTGGGGGTGTGCGGCGGCGGCGGAGCGGCGCTGTTTGCGCTGGCACAGGGACCTGGCCTGATCTCGGTCGCCATGGTGTTGATCGGCATCGGCTGTTCGCCGGTGCTCATGGCCGCGTTCTATATCTTTGCCCGGCTGTTTACCCCCGCGGTGTTTGGCACCTTGGCTGGCTTGATGATCGGGATAGGCAGTCTTGGCAACCTGGGTGCCGCGCTGCCGATGTCTTTGGCGGTCGAGGCATTTGGCTGGCGTGAAACCGTTGCCGGGTTGGCTGTGCTGACGCTGCTGGCCGCGGCGGGGATATGGCGTTGGGTGCAAGACCCCCCGCGCGTCGTGCCACAGGCGGGCGACGGATCGTTTCTTGACGTTTTGCGCGCCCCGGCGCTTTGGGCAATCTTTGTCATGCTGTTCGTCGGGTATGTCCCTGCGGCAGGTATACGCGGTCTGTGGGCAGGCCCCTACTTTGCGCAGGTTTTCGGGTCTGATGCTGCACAGATCGGCATCATCACGCTGATCATGGGAATGGCGATGGTTGTGGGCAATATCGCTTACGGACCGCTGGACAGGGTGTTCGGCACCCGAAAATGGGTGGTTCTGGTGGGCAATCTGCTGGGCACCGGGTGTCTGGTCGCTTTGTGGTGGCAACCTGCGCCGGGTTTGTGGACGGCATGCGCACTGATCGCAGCCGTGGGGCTGCTTGGGGTGTCATTTCCGCTGTTGATGGCACACGGGCGCGCGTTCTTTCCACCGCATCTGGTGGGGCGCGGGGTGACACTGCTGAACCTGTTCGGGATTGGCGGGGTCGGCGTATTTCAGATGCTTTCAGGCCGGGTGCATACTGCCGCCCTGTCCGATGCAGCCACGCCTGCTGCTGCATTTGGGACGTTGTTCGGCTTTTTCGCGTTGGTCCTGGCGGCGGGTTGTCTGGTGTACGCCTTTTCGCGCGACCGTCTGGATTGACTTGACCTTTGACCAGACGGCAAGCCCGTATCAAGGGTGATCCAAGGGCAAGGGGTCAATACAGATCCCAGGCGTCCTCATCGGGAACGGGTCCGATCGCAGTCCAGTCCGCGCGTATGCGCGCGATGCGGGTATCGCCCCAGGTCTTGAACACCAGTTCAAAGCCAGTCGCGGTGATCTTGGTGCTTGAAATATCGGCGCGTGTGTTGGTTTCGCCGTCCAGGTCCCACATCGAGATCCCGACCATCACGGCCGGTGCTGCCGTAAAAGCGGATTGAAATTCTATGATATGCCGGCTTTCTCGCGGGCCCGAACCCGTCCACATCGGCCCGTCATCGGCAAAATCAGAAAACAGAACCCGAGAGCCCTGCACGATTCCGACGGCGTTGTGGCGAATACGTTTCATGGACCCCCGTCTCTTTCTCCCCCGGATTAGCCCTCAATACAGACAAATCTTGGGCAGGAAAGTGAAAACGGGCAGTGCCACGCTGCCGGCTTCACCCAAGATCAGCGCAACCTTTGCGCGAACAGGTCGTCGGGCAACGACGGCAAGGCTTCGATCTGGCGCTGGACATGCCGCTGCGCGGAAAGTTCGGCGCGGTCGCCATCGCCCATCAAGACCGCCGCCACCAGAGCATTGTGGTCGCCGCGCCAATTGGGCCGGGTCGCGCCCAGTTGCGCACGGATCAGATGGACCTGCATCGACGGCAACAAGCGCGCAAGCTCTGCGTTATCGGCCAGCCGGGTCAACTTGCGATAGTACCGCGCACGCGCGTCGGCGCCCCCAACGTCCAAGAACGCCTGCGCCGCCTGTGCGAACCCTGCCGTTTCTGCGCCAGCCGCCACGGATTCTGCGGCCTGACGCGCTGCAAGCCCCAGCAAGACGCCCGCAACACGCAAGACATCCGCCGTTTCCATGCGGGTCAACAGGCGGATCTGTGCCCCGCGATACGGCGCAAGCCGGACGACCCCCTCGGCCGCCAAACGGCCCAAGGCTTCGCGTACGGTGCTGCGGCCGACACCATACCGCGCCATCAGGTCGGTTTCGATCAACCGCTGACCCGGCACAAACCGAGCCTCGGTCAAACCGCGCAAGATGTCACGAACGATCAGATCCGGCCCGGACAAGGCAGTCCTTCCCCGGGCGCCGCTATGAAGGGTTTGTTCATCCTGACCGATCACGCGCGATCGCCACGTTGTAGCTTGCGCGCCATATCCCAAGCCAGATCGGCCAATGGGGTGGCCATACGCCCGACCTCGGATGCCTTGGGATCGGCGGCGGTTCCATCCTGTGCCCGTTTGGCGATGCCCTGAATGATTGCCGCCAACCGAAACAAACTGAGGACGATGTAGAACTCGAACCGTTCAGGCCGCTTGCGCCCTGTCCTGCGGCACCAGTTCGCGATATAGTCATCTTCGGTCGGGATACCCAAGCCGGCCAGATCCACCCCCGCCAGCCCCCGAAACAGTCCCGGAGAAATACGCCAGACCATGACGTTGTAGGCAAAATCGGCGTAGGGGCAACCCAGAGTAGACAGCTCCCAGTCCAGAACGGCCATCACGCGGGGCTCGGTCGGGTGCAAGATCAGATTGTCCAACCGGAAATCACCGTGGGCGATCCGCACATCTTCCTCACCTTCGGGCAGGTTCTGCGGCAACCAGTCTATCAGGCAATCCATTGCCGGTATCGATACGGTTTCCGACGCCCGGTACTGTTTGGACCACCGCCCGATCTGCCGCGTCACATAGCCGCCGTGCCGACCATAGTCGGCCAAACCAACCGCCACCGGATCGACCGCATGGATCGCGGCAATCGCCGCATTCATCGCGTCAAACGTGGCGGCCCTGTCTTTTTTGGAAAGACCGGGCAACTGCGGATCAAACACGACCCGCCCGGGTACATGATCCATCACAAAGAACATTGACCCCATGACGCTTTCATCCGTGCACAAGGCATGGACCTTTGGCACTGGCACATCGGTATGCGCCAACGCCTGCATCACCCGAAACTCCCGGTCAACGGCATGGGCCGAGGGCAACACGGTGCCCAGCGGCTTTTGCCGCAGGACATAAGACCCGGTCGGAGTGTCCACCGCCCACGTCGGGTTGGACTGCCCCCC
>JAUSPL010000553.1 GCA_030656535.1 Gemmobacter sp. | reverse complement strand
CATCACAGAGGTCGCAAGATAGGTCTGTCCGGGGAAAGGGGAAGTCCGCCCATATCCCGATTTGTGAAACAGAGCCCCCCATAGGGGAACCGCGCAGAGAGACGGGTTTCCCCGCCTTCCGCCCGGATCTCCAAAGCGCCGAGATTACCGCCCCACAGCATTACGCGCCCGCCACCAGCCCGAGGCCGGTCAGGAGTTGCAGTTGCGAACCCCGCGCCACGGTGACGTCAGCCGTGGTCAAGCCCGTGATCCGCAGCCCGCCTGACTGGGCGTCGCTAAAGGGGTCGCGGATCAGGTCCACAGCGCCCCAGATGCCAACGAAGATCGGAGCCACGCCGCCTGCGCCGGTGGTCAACAGAGCTTGGGTTGCAAGCGGGCTGCCCGAGGGTGTCGCAAGTGCGGTCGAGGTCTGGACGGGTGCCCCGATGTTTTTGACCAGGCGTTCCCATTCGGTGATGCCGGTCCCTGCAAACGCTTCCTGATCGTCAAGGAAGGCCCACAGCTCGGGACGGATCAGCGACTTGATGCCGCTCGGGCCGGTCGCGGCATTGGCTGCCATGAACCGCACCACGGCCGCACGGATCGCGGGCCACGTTGCAGGATCGCTGATCGCGGTCGAGGTGATGCCATAGGTTGCAGCGCCCGGAATGACGCCGAGAGGTTGGCCGTTGGCACCCGTGCCCAGAAAGATCGCCTTGTCCAGCTCTGCCGCCATCGTGCCAGACATATCCCGACGAATTGCTGCCTCGAGGGCATCGCCCGATTGGAGCAGCGTCTTGCGGGTGATCCGCATGTGGATTCCGAGGTTGTGTTCGGGCTTCAGAGCCTTGTCAGTGGTCGCATAGGCGGTCGGCCCCGCGACATTGGCGGTTTCACCATCAGCCCATCCAGCGGTCACGCTCGAGGTGGTGACGGGCCATTCAACTACTCAGACACAGGGGGTCCTGCAGCACATGGTTGAAGCCGTGCCGTATCAGGTTCATACGGTTCTCACCGACAACGGCCCTCCAGATCGCCCCGCAGCGCGACAACGGCCTCCAAGTCGCCGCGTAGCGCGACAACGGCATCCAAGTCGCCGCGCGGCCGCGGAACCGCAACACCCCCTGTACCCGGCCGATGCGCTTCGACATGATCTGCAAGGCCAACGGCATCGAGCACCGGCTGAAAAGCCCAACCATGCGTGAAGCCACGCGGATCAGAGGACGGTCCGGGGGAGCGGTTTCCAGAGGGGCCACCAGGTTGAGCGCCCGGTCGAGCCGAAGAGCCGCACCATCAAGGACGCGACCGCGAAACGCCTTCATCACAACAGCCACGACCCGCTGCGCACCCAGCCCACCGGCCTTCCTCTTGGGGCGGGTGAGCGCTCTTCGCCGACGTCCTGTTGGGTCGGGTGCACCCTCGTCCCCAGCAACTTCGCCCGACAACTCAAGTCGCCCGGCGGCCTCACGCCCAGGGAATACATCTGCAAGATCCGGACATCAGCGCCAGACCGACCCATCCTGACCCCGATCCACCAGATGCCGGGGCTGGACGCCTAGCGCGAAAAAGTCATCGGAAGGGTAAACGAATAGCTGGCGTCGCCCAAGCCTTTGGGCGCTGATGGAAACCTGCCGACCGCCCGGACAGCGCGGATTGCCGCCTGGTCCAGCGCGTCGTTCCCCGACGACCGCGCAACCGCAAGACCGGTCAGCGCACCAGACGAACTCAGCGTCAGGCGCACCGTCACCGTACCAGACGCCGACCTGGCAGATGGCGGATAGGACTTGCGCCGCTCGATCCGGCTGCGAATGGTCGCGCCCCAGCCTGCTTTCAGATCATTCGCCCGCGCCTTGGACAGGGTTGCCGCCTGCGCAGATCCGCCATCCCCCGCCTGAGCCGCCCCACCGGAACCTGCCGCCTTTTTGGGGGCCTGACTGACTGAAGGATTGCGCGCAGGAACGGGTTTTGCCGCCTTTTGCGGGGCGGGTTCGGGCAAAGCCTTCGGTGCAGGTTGCGGGGCGGGCCGTGGTTCTGGCCTGACAGGCGGGACCATCTTCTGAGCAGCAGGGTCTGGTTGCGGATCCGGACCACGAACAACCGAAGGCGCAGGTGGCAGACTGATATCTGCCATTGGCGGTGGTTCGGATATCGGGACAAAGGTCATCTGGTCCGGCGCAGGGGGGATGGGCGGCATGGCGTCAACGACGGTCGCAGGGGGCGGCTGGTCTGACATCGCCACAGGCGGCGCAAGGGCCAGCACGGGTGCGGTTTCCACAGTGGGTGGTCTGTCCCAGGCCGCAACCAGTTCGGTGAGCGACGCATCAGCCGCCTGCAAGGACACCAGATCTTCGCCGCTGTCGCCCGACGACACCGCCCCGGCCAGATCGGGGATCAGTGCAAATCCCCCGACATGGAGCCCCACTGCTGCCACAAGCGATAGCGCCGCCAAACCACGCCCGCTCATCCTGTCGGCCCCGCCTGGACTACCAGTTCGATCTGGGCAAAGCCAAGCCCCGACAGACGCGGCAACAGCGTGGCCAAGTGCACCGCAGGCAACGCCGTGTCCCCCCGCAGCGTCAGGCGTGGCGGCTGCCCCACGCAGTCCGCCCCCGCACAATACGCTTGCCGGGCTGCACCGAGGGCAGTCAATGCCGCGTCCTGGGACATGTCGCGGTAGCCAAGCCTGCCATCCGCTGCCAGAAACAAGGTGAAATCCCCCCTTGCCTCGGAATCGGCCCGCGCTTGGGGGGGGGTGACGTCAAAAGGTTCCGGTGGTGTCATTCTGGCGGCAATCAGAAAGAACACCAGCAGCAAGAACACCACATTGATCATCGGCAACAGGTTTTCTTGACGCGGGTGACGCGGCGGGTCGGAAAAGTCCATCGGTCTATTCCACCAGCACAAGACGAGTGAATCCTGCCCCCCCAAGGCGGCCCATGACCGAAACCAACGCCTGAAGATCGGCCCCGTCGCGCGCGCGCAGAACGATGGTATCATCTGGCGTCAGTGTCAGCGCCGCCAACGCGGCGGGCAGCGCGTCGGGTGAAAGCGCGACACCGTTCAGCGTCACGCCCCCTTGGACCAGTTCCACCAGACGCGGCGGACCGGAATATGGACCGCCCGCCCCGGCGACCGACAGTGGCACAGCCCGCTCGACCCCAAAACGCGACGACAGCATGAAAAAGATCAGCAGCAAAAACACAACGTCTATCATTGGCGTAAGGTTCGGCCGACGGCGCGGCCGATCTGCGCCAAAGCTTATCATTCCGCAGCCTGGCGGATCGCGGAAGGACGCCGAGCCCCCTGCAAGATGCGCGTCGCGGAATCTTCCATGTCATGACGCAGGTTGTCCACGACGCTTTCAAACCACGTCAGGGCGACCGACGCCGGGATCGCCACGGCCATCCCGGCCGCCGTGGTCAAAAGCGCCTCCCAGATGCCCCCGGCCTATGCGGCAGGGTCAGCGCGCGCGCCAGCCTCTTGCA
>JAUSPL010000549.1 GCA_030656535.1 Gemmobacter sp. | reverse complement strand
TGGATCTGGCGCACGCATTGGCATCATCGGATCAACCGAATTTGCCAAAGCCTCCGCCTTTGGCTCAAAGTATAGCATCGCGAAGATGGAAGCTGCGTTTGGACCGTTTCGACGGCCGAAAGAACCCTATGTCAACGACCTCAAAATCGACCATGTGGCCATAGGCTCCATCACCTGTGCGCCCTCGTCAGAAGGAGAAAAGATCACGCGGGCGGCGGCGTTCAAAGTCACATTGCTGCGCCGCACCTACACGGAGCTTCATCTTGACCCTGTTATAGCCGAGGCGATCCGCTTTGTGGGTTTGGCGGATAGGCCGCCGCAGATCACGTTTAAGGACGGGACGACGATTGTCGATCATGGTGATAAACTGTCAACATCGCAGAGCACCCGTGAAACCCGAGCAACCATGCTATCGATGATAAAAGCAAAAGGTTGGCCTGCGGTCACGCTCACAGGACCACCTGATTTTATCCGCCAGATGGCGCTGGAGTGTGCTGGCGCTGGTCTTGCCGTTCATGGCCTGCCGCCTGCTATCCAGTTACTGGCTGATCAAGCGCTGGCACAGGCCCGAGAGCGCCAAAGTCAGATCGAGCAGGCCACGCAGGTGGCACTGGAAGGCCACCTGCAGGACCAGGTTACCCGCGAGGCGGCTCTGGCGACAAATGCAGAAGATCGCGCCCACAGGGCCGCACAGGCCGCGGAAATTACCGATGAGGCCAAAGCCGTACAAGACGCCATAGGATTTAGCCGTAACCCCCTGTCCTCAGCCTTCCGAAAATTTGCGCAAGAAGATCGGGATAGAAAGCTCGCAGAGCTGCCAGATAGGCGCAAGGCCCCCTCCCCCCAGCCATCACCAGATGTGGCAAAACGCGATGGAGACGGGCTACGCCGCATCGCGCAACACCTGCGCGAGAATGACCAGGATGAAATCGAGCGCATGAAGCATCTCGATATCAGCCTTATTGCGGCCTCCGGCGGATGGGCTGATGTCTCGCTGACGCATGCTGACAGCTCCGACCGGCACGGAAAAAAATACCGGATTTATCAGCGTGGCGGTGACACGATCAAAGCCAGTTTGACAGCGGGCAAGTGGCTCTGGACCTCCAACAAATCTGGGGCTGCCGGATCGGTGATCGATCTTTGGCTGCAGGACAACCCTGGCCGCTCACTGGGCCATGCACGCGCCGCCTTGCGCGATCTTATGGGCTTCGCACCTGTCATGGCCCCAGAGGCCTCCCCAGCGACGCGTGAGGCGCCTCAGGAGCATGACCACACCGATGCGCGGCGGCGTTGGGAGCAAGCGCCTTATATCGATGAACGCCGTTCTTACGCGGAAGACCGCGGCATCTCGCGGGAAACGCTTCGCCGGTTCAGTAATGAGGTCCGTATGGGTGCTTTTGGGGGCATCTATTTTGCACATCGCAATCTGGACACCAGTGACATTCAAGGTTTTGAGCAGCGGTGGGAAAAAGACGGTCAAAAAAACCAGGCTCGGTTTGCCAAGGGCGGGCGGAAAACGGTGAACGTTCTTGGCGATCCTTCCACAGCCACTCGCATGGTTGTGGTTGAGGGAGGCTTGGATGCACTAGCCTTTGCCGAACTGGATAATCGTTATGACACAATTTATGTCAGCACGGGCGGCGGATTTGGCCCAATGTCAGAGGCTGCTCTGTGCAGATTGGCTGATGGCAAGACCGTGATCTCGGCTTTTGATAACGATGAGGCCGGAGAGCAGCTTCATGGGAAATTACGATTGGTTTTGCCAGATGCGGTTCGGTCGGGGCCGTTCCCGCGACTGGAAGGGTCGATGCTCCAATGTAAGGATTGGCTCGATGTGCTGAACGTGCAGAAGGCCGGAGTTGTGGAGCAAAATTCGGTACCCATGGAGGACGTGGTCGAGGAGAACAAGCCTTCGTTTGAGACAGAGATGCCGGATTCTGAGCAACCTTATTTGAGTGGTCCAGATTGAAGGTAGTGCATAATTGGCCTCTGGTTCATTTGTCTGATGATCTTTGGCGCTGGTGAAGGTCGCAGGGCGGCAGGCGAAGGAAGTTGGCCAGGACGAGATCAAGCAGCGGCTTGCGCGCATTGCCGGGCGTGATCTTGGGGCAGATGGCACCGGCCATGAAGCTGGGGGCGATGCGATCCGCGACCGGCTGAAGCAGGTGCTTGGGCGGGACAAGCCCGATCCGCGCTAGGAGCAGCGTAAGCGCCGTCCACGCCCCATTGATTAGGGATATTTCTGCGGCCTGATGGGTCTGCGAGATTTCGTGCGCAGTGATTTGGAGGATGCGCATGGCAGATGGTGGTGATGGATTTGTTGGTCGCTGTGAGATTGTTGAGCCGCGTCGACGTGGGAACCTTCGGCGACTATTGCTAAATGGGTTCTATTGCGTCGGTCATCACTGAGATTGCATGAACCGGCGTAGCGTGATGATGACTTTGGGGGCGAGGATTAGCTTCACTGGAGGAAGGGACGACAGTAAACGCCGCAGCGGTACGGTTCGAGGGCAAGGCTCTCTTTCCTGAGGTGGACGAGTTGCATGACCCGATGGGTGAACCGCCGTTGCCCAGTTATGGATGGTAATCTGAGGGAATGCCTTCGAGCAGACCAGTCTGGCCTTATAGTAATCTCGAGAGGAGCAGTTCTCCGAGGGCCTTGACGCGGGCGCCAATCCCATGTGTCTGGGTATTCTCAGGAGTGTTCCAATGACCACTAAACTTCGAGTTTTTATTAGCAGTACAATGAAGGATCTTGGAGATGCCCGCCGGGCAGTCATAAAGAGGTTACATTCGCTTAATGCGCATTTCGCGGAATTTGGGCAGTGATTTCGCGTGATCTTGGGCACGCATTTCACGGCATCGCGGGCAGCCATTTCACGCCCTCGGGCAGGCTGGCCAACGGGTTTCATAGAGTCAGGGCTGGGCGCCCTGGTCAAGCGTTTTCATCGTGGTCATTTTTCTGCGCATGCTGTCGCCGGTGAGCGTAAGGCGGTGCGCATTGTGGACCAGCCGGTCAAGGATGGCATCTGCGAGTGTGGGATCTCCAATCACCTCGAACCATTGATCGACAGGCAACTGGCTGGTCACGATGGTCGAGCCACGACCTTGGCGGTCATCGAGAATTTCAAGCAGGTCGCGACGTTCAGTCGGTGTCAGAACGGATAGCCCCCAATCGTCGAGGATCAGCAATTCAGTGCGTTCGATCGCCTTGAGGACACGGGCATGCCGTCCGTCGCCCTTGGCGATGGCCAGCATCTGGAACAGGCGGGGCACGCGGTGATAGACGACGCGCCGATCATCACGGCAGGCCTTGTTGCCGAGGGCGCATGCAATCCAGCTTTTTCCTAAGCCTGTTGGGCCAGTGATCAGCAGATTTTCATGACGGTTGATCCAGCCCCCATCGATCAGATGCGCCATGACACCTGCATCGATGCTGCGCGGACTGCGCATATCGATATCTTCAACGCAGGCTGCGTGACGCAGGGCGGCAAAGCGTAACCGGGTTGCCAGTCTCTTGGCGTCACGCTCTGCTGCTTCGCGATCGACAAGCAGGCCCAGCCTTTCTTCGAAGCTGAGGCTTTCAAACATGGCGCCAGCGCGGCGCTGCTCGTGCAGGGCCTGTGCCATACCGGTCAGCCCGATCGCCTCCAGGCGGTCGCAAGTGGGATGTGTGAGCAAGGGTCGTCTCCTTTTCAGTGATAATATTTCTGGCCGCGGATGTTGGGGTGTTGCAGCGGCAGTTCGTCGGGTTCTGGCTCCATGAAGGCCTGATCAAGGCCGGTCTTCAGGATGGAACGGATGGATGAGACCGATCGGGCCTTGATGCTGATCCCGCGGCGACACGCAGCATCAATCCGCTGCGCCTCAAAGCTTCTGGCCAACGACAGTATGCCCAGGCAGGCCCGAAAGCCCTGCTCGGGATGCGGCCTGTCCTGCATCACGATGTCACAAAATGCAGCCACCGATGGTCCCAGCTTTGCAGCACTGCTGAGGATCCGTGCAGGCGACCATTCCGCATAGCGGCGGTGAGCCGAGGGCATATGTTCTGGC
>JAUSPL010000548.1 GCA_030656535.1 Gemmobacter sp. | reverse complement strand
TTGCCTATGTCGTGGGCAACGTGCTGTTGACGGACTATCTTGGGGTCCACTATGTCCCCGGCACAGGCGAGCTGTTGATTTTCACCTCGGCGCTGATCGGGGGAGGGCTTGGGTTTCTTTGGTACAACGCCCCCCCGGCTGCGGTCTTCATGGGCGACACCGGCAGTCTTGCCCTGGGCGGCGCGTTGGGTGCCATTGCCGTCTGCACCAAGCACGAGATCGTTCTGGGCATCGTCGGCGGGTTGTTTGTGGTCGAGGCGCTGTCGGTCATCATTCAGGTGCTGTATTTCAAGCGCACGGGACGCCGCGTGTTCCTGATGGCCCCAATTCATCACCATTTCGAGAAAAAGGGCTGGGCCGAGCCGCAGATCGTCATCCGCTTCTGGATCATCTCGCTGATCCTCGCCCTGATCGGTCTGGCGACGCTGAAGGTCCGCTGATGATTGAAAAGGCCGGTGTAGGGTGCGCGCATCCGCGGACGCCGCTGTCTGAGCGCGTCGAAGTCGGCCATGCCCGCAACTGCCTGTAGCCTTCGCAGATACGACTCGGACCCTCGGCACAGCACTTTGCCACACGTGCCATGATGTCCAGGATGGCGCGTCCATGGCGCTTTGGTTCCAGGCGCGCTCTTGCCGAACTGCGGCGTCAGAGCGCTTGGGGAAGGCTGGTGGTCGCGAGGGCGGCGGGTTATGTTGCGGAACGGATGACAGGGGGATGCGATGCGGTCAGCAGCAGGATTGGTCTTCTTGATGGCGCTTGCGGGGCAGGCATCGGCGCATCCGCATGTCTTTATCGACGCGGGCCTGGAGTTTCAGTTTGACGCCGAGGGGCGCGCTGTGGCGTTGCGCGTGGTGTGGGCCTATGACGATCTGACCTCTTTGCTGATTGTCGAGGACCGTGGGCTGGACAAGGACGGTGACGGCGCGCTGGACGCCACGGAAACGGATGCCTTGTCGGGATTTGACATGAACTGGGACGCTGACTTTGTGGGCGACACTTATGTCTTGCTGGGCGATGTGCCGGTCACGCTTGGACCGCCGGGTGACTGGACTGCGACCTATACCAATGGCCGGGTTATCAGCACACACCTGCGCAAGCTGGACCCCCCGGTCCGCCCGGCCGATCTGCCCCTGGTCGTGCAGGTCTATGATCCGGGGTTTTATTCTGCCTATACCATAGCATCAGAGCCTGTGCTGCGCGACGCAATCGGCTGTGCCGCGCAGGTTTTCGCGCCCGATATCGAAGCCGCGCAGGTTCAGCTTGACGCGGCCCTTGCCGAGTTCACGGGGGATATCGAAAGCGATTTCCCTGCCGTAGGTGCCCTTTATGCCGAGGAGGTGCGGGTTACCTGCACTGCCGCACCGTGAGGCGCGGTCTTTTGATCCTTGGCGCGGTGGCGGGGGGCCTGATGCTGATCTTCTGGGGGCAGGGCGGGTTTCGAGCCCTTGAATCCTGGGCCATTGCGCTTCAGCGGACCACTCAGGATGCGCTGGCCGGGGGGTTGCGGGCGCTGCGGGCTGGACAGCCGGGGGCGCTGGTGTCGCTTTTGGGGCTGTGTTTCGCCTATGGGTTCTTTCATGCGGTCGGACCGGGGCACGGCAAGTTCCTGATCGGCGGCTACGGCGTCGCGCGCCGGGTGCGGATGGCGCCCCTGGCTGCCATCGCGGTCGCGTCCAGTCTGGCGCAGGCGACAACGGCGGTGGTGATCGTGCTGGCCGGGGTCTGGATCTTCGACTGGTCCCGCGCGCAGGTGGAAACCGTGGGTGATGATCTGTTGACCCCGATCAGCCACCTTGCGATCGCGCTGCTGGGGTTGTGGCTGGTCTGGCGCGGGGCGAGCGCCTTGTTTCGCGCGGGCGCTTTCACGACGGGCACACGGTCTGCGATGGCTGGCGAGTTTGGTCTTTCATCGGTACGCCGCCCTGCGATCAGCAAGAAGGCCGGTCACCCTGCTGCTTTGGACGCGCCTTATGCGGCCCGTGCTGGCGGTCAGGGCGACGCGGTTGCCGGGTGGGCATCGGCGGGGCATCCCGAAGGCGATGGGCACCAGCACAGTCACGCCGCCGATGGCAATCATATCTATAGTCATGCCCACAGCCATACCCACGGGCACCCGGCAGAACACAGCCCCGGAACCGGAGATCTTTGTCACACGTGCGGTCACAGTCACGGTCCCAGTCTGGAACAGGTGGCCCAAGTGACTGGCGTGCGCTCGGCGCTGGCCCTGATCGTCGGCGTGGCGCTGCGGCCCTGTACGGGGGCGCTGTTCGTTTTGATCGTGACCTGGAAAATGGGCATCCTGTGGGCTGGGGTGGCTGGGGCCTATGCGATGGGTCTGGGGACGGCCAGCGTCACACTGGCCGTCGCTGCACTGGCGGTCTGGGCGCGCGAGGGTGCCTTTGCCATGATGCCCGGAGGGCGTGCCCTGCGCGCTGCGGTGCCCATCGTGGAACTGACTGCGGGGGCGTTGATTGCTGTCGTTTCGCTGGGGTTGTTGATGCGCGCGCTTTGACGGGGCGCAGACCAAGCCTTGGCGCGCGGCGTGACCTGCGCAGACAGCGCGTGCCTGTGACCCGCCCACGCATCGCGCAGGTTCCCCCCATGTGGACCGCGATCTGACACGTCGCAGCAAAGCGTCCGACACGCTTGGCGTCCCGGCCCGAAAGCGCCAACCCTGCGGCTCAAGCGCCCAGTCCCTAAAGGCCGCGCATAGTCGCCACGGGTGTCGCGTTCCTGACTTGCCCATTTTGTGGGCAGGATATAGGTTGGGAAGATTGCGCTTTGCTGCGGCAAATTCGTACTCAAAGGGTTCCGGGACACGCGCCCGACATTACAGGTTGCTCGTTCCATGACCCCCCGTCTTAGCTATTCCGACCACGCTCGCGCGACGCTGGCGTTGGGGCTGCCGCTTGTGGGCAGCCATCTGGCGCAGATGGCGCTGCATGTCACTGATATGGTGATGTTGGGCTGGTATTCGGTCGAGGCGCTGGCCGCCATCGTTCTGGCGTCGCAGTCGTTCTTCATCATCTTCATACTGGGTGCCGGCTTTGCGCAGGCGGTGATGCCCATGGTGGCATCCGCTCTGGGGCGCGATGACGAGGCACAGGTGCGGCGCGATACCCGGATGGGGATGTGGCTGTCGATCCTGTTTGGCTTGTTGATCTATCCCTTGTTCTGGTGGTCCGAGGCATTGTTGCTGGCATTGGGGCAAGACCCCGTCCTGTCGTTGCTTGCCCAGGACTATCTGCGGGTGGCGGCATTGGGCATGATTCCGGCGCTGCTGGTGATG
>JAUSPL010000534.1 GCA_030656535.1 Gemmobacter sp. | reverse complement strand
GATAATGACCAGCGTATTGTCGTCCAAAGTCAGGCTGACGCGGTTGGTCATGTAGTGCGCTGTGCCAATGACCTCTTCCAGGGTTTGGGTCCCCAGCAGGGACTCTGCAAAGTGAAGCGTATCGCCGTCTGCAAAGGACAGGTCGCTGATCACGTCGCGCGTAAAGCCTGCTGCAAAGTGGAACGAGTCTGCCCCCGCGCCGCCGAACAGGGTGTCAACACCCGCACCGCCAGACAGGGTGTCGTTCCCCGCCGCACCGCGCAACACGTTGTTGCCATCGTCGCCGGACAACTGGTCACCATGCGCAGACCCGGTCAAGTTTTCAAAGTTGTGGAAAACGTCGCCTTGCGCATGTCCGCCAGATGCGGTCCCGTTGGCAAGGTTGACGTATACTGCGGCATCAGAGCCTGTGTAGTCCAGCGTGTCGATCCCGCTATTCCCATCCAGGTAGTCAGCGCCCAAGCCCCCGCGGATCGTTTCGCCGACATCCGCCCTTCCCAATATCTGGTCATTGAACGAGGAGCCGATGAAGCCTTCAAAACCTTGGATCAGGTCGAAGGCCTCATGTCCGTCGGATGCAGCGTCCCTCATAGCATCCACAAAGACTCCGTCCGCAGAGTCCCGATAGTCGAGCCAGTCATGACCTGCCCCGCCGTAAAGCGAGTCAAAGCCTTCCCCGCCTGCGATAACGTCGTTGCCGCCTTCGCCATTGATCTGATCACTGCCGTTTCCGCCATACAGACGGTTCGCGGCTGCGTCGCCGGTCAGCTGATCGGAATATGAGGATCCCCGCACATTCTCAAAGCCTGTGAAGGTGTCTCCGTCCGCATCGCCGCCAATACCAGACCCCAGTCCAAGGTGGACATTTATGCCTGTGCTGGACCCGGTATAGTCCAGGGTATCGATCCCACCGAGCCCGTACATTTCGTCAGCGCCCGCGCCTCCGCGGATGATCTCGTTTCCAGTGTGCCCAAGTATGGTGTCGTTGTAGGCGGTACCGATTGCACCCGACATGTCAACGTAATAGGCATGTTGCCCGAAAGCGCCCGAGGTGATGGAGCCATCCAGCTTGATGTACGCTACCCCTGGTGCATTGCTGAAATCGACCCAGTCAAACCCGCCGCCGCCATAAACCAAGTCTGAGCCGGCGGTGGCAGTAAAGACATTGTTGCCCGCATCGCCGGTCAGAATATCGTCAAATGCCGACCCAATCAGGTTTTCAATGCCAAGGAATACGTCACCGTCGGCATGTCCGCCCGACGCAGACTCGTTCTCCAGATTGACGAGAACTCCTTGGTCCGATGCGGAATAGTCAAGTGTGTCAATTCCGTTCCCACCAAACATCCAATCGGCACCCGCGCCGCCCGCTATGATGTCATCCCCGTCTCCGCCATCGATGATGTCATCACCGTCCATGCCGCTTAGAGTGTCGTTTCCGCCATAGCCTTCGATCAGGTTTGCCGAGGAGTTTCCGGTCAGTACATCCGGTCCGTCGGTCCCTATGGTGGTGGGCGCGAGCTGGATCCTTACGGGCGCGGGGTTCGTCGCTGCCGCGTCGTCCACAAGGGCCTTGACCCCCCCAAGGGTTGCGGCTTCGGAATTCGATCCGACCTGACCTGCAGTCACAAGTGTGAATGATGACTTGTATGTTGGCGCGATGCCAAACACGGCGGTCTGAGTTTCGCCCTGACTGATAGTTGGCATGAAGGTGTCTCCGAATATGAATCTGGCTAAAAGGCAAGTGTCCCAGGTGGGGGCGGCGCATAGAGGTTCAGGGACGTCGATCCCGGCAGACAAAAAAAGGGCACACAACCAAGGCGCACCGCTTTAGGGAGAGCGCTAGCAGGTCGTACACGGAAGGGGAGTCGCCTTAGCGACACCACACGCGGGGTGGTGTCGGCATGACACAGTGTTTCAAGCGCGACAGAGGAACAAGCCGTCGGCAACTTGCAAAATCTGGACGACGTTTTCACGCATGTCAAAGCTTGTGCGGCGGCACAATGTTTGTGTACAACCACGGGATGAAATACTGCGAGTGCAATCTCTTGGGGTCGGTCTCCCCCATAAATCACCCGTCTATCGGGCGCTTGGTCCCGGGTTTAGACGCATGACCGGCGCCACCCCGTCAGGATTGACGCGACGAACGTTCGTGCTGGGTTCGGGCGTGGCCGTGGTGGTTGCGGTTCTTCCGGTGCACGCGCAGTTGGCAGGACGCGCGGCAAAGTCGCAAATGCCGGGCAGCGCTGACCAGCGGATCGACGGGCTGGCCAAGGTGACGGGGCAAAAGGTCTATGCCCGTGACTTTCGGGCACGTGACATGCCGGGCTGGCCGGCAGGGGAATGGCAGGCGCTCTATCTGAACTCCACCACAACCTCTCGGGCATTCCTGGGGTTGGATCTGTCGGGACTGCCGCCCGAGGCGCAGCCGCGCGTGGTGATCTATGGCGACATGCTGACAGGGGTGCAGCGCGCTCCGGTCCTTGCGCTGTCGCGAGATCTGCACCTGGAAGGACGGACCACTCAGGCCGCTTCGACCACATCGATCGGGGTGGCCGAAGGCGCAGGTTCGACCAATAGCGCGGCGTTCGACCGCCCGTCCGCGGTGATGTTCGATCTGATCGTGCAGCGCGGCAACCGACCGGACTTTCTGGGGCAGTCCGTGGCATTGCTGCTGTTCGATGACGCTCAGACCTTTCGTGCGGCCAGCCGGGCGTTGCAGTTTCGCCCCGAGGTACAGACCTAGGGTCCCGACATAGGGCCGAACCCCGTGGCAGGCGTGCCGTTCAGCCCGGTGACGCATTACGTCAAGAACAGCTTTGCGGGTGGCGGCGGGTTTTCCTATGCCACGAATCCGATCGACTATGACACTGCCGCTGCCCGGCAAGCTGCGGATCTTGACCAGTGGCTGAATGCGCAATCCGATCTGACGTTTCAGCCATTGGTCTGTGACATGCAGGCGATGGACCCGATGTTCATGGAACCCGAGGCCGGGCTTGCCTGGGCTGACGGTGCCAGCGGCACCTTGAATCTGGTGCTGGGGACCCAATCGCCGGATGGCGATATTCGGGACGTTTTGTCGATGTACGACGACCCCGGCGCGCCGTTCAAGGTGACGGCGGTCAATCTGACCAGCTGCTATCCCGGCGGTGGGTTCGGTGGGCGCGACAGTTCGCCATTTTCACTTTTGTTGGCGCTGGCGGCGGCTTTCACCAATGGCGCGCCCGTGCGGTTGGCGCTGAATCGGTTTCAGCAGTTCCAGACCGGATTGAAGCGGCATCCTTGTGCCATCAAGGGCCGCCTTGCCGTGGGACCCGACATGGGGATCGTGGCCGTTCAGGCCGGACTGGAATTTGACGGGGGCGGGCGCAAGAACCTGTCACCCTATGTCGCAAGTCTGGCGGCCCTGTGCATGGGGGGGGCCTATGCCGTCCCACGCGCGGATGTCCATGCGCAGGCCGTGCAGTCGGCGAATGCTCCGGGGGGATCACAGCGGGGGTTTGGCGGGCCGCAGGCCTTCTTTGCGTTGGAAACGGCACTGGATGATGTCGCGTTGCACAATGGCTGGGACCCCTTGGCGTTGCGGCGTCGCAATCTGGCGCAGCCGGATGATACGACCGTCGTGGGGGGGCCGTTTGGCCAAAGCCTGCGGTTGGGTGAAATGCTGGATGTGATCGCGGCGCATCCCCTGTGGGCTGACCGGGCGGCGATCAAGGCGGCCCATGCCCAAGCTGGTCGGGTTTACGGCACCGGGATTGCGCTGTCGATGGAGGCTTACGGCACGGGCGGTGACGGTGTCATTGCGTCGGTGCGGTTGGAACAGGACGGGTCGCTGTCGGTTCGGTCCGATGCGGTGGATATGGGCAACGGTTCGGCAACCACGCTGGGTGTGGTGATCGGTCCGATATTGGGTGCGAATGCTGGTCGCGTGGCGATGGGTGACTATACGCTGTTTGGCCAAAGTGGGCTGGTGACAGGCACAACGTTGCCTGACGGGCAAAAGGGTGGCTGGGACGTGCCGATGTGGACCGCCAAAGGGGTCGGGTCTTCGTCGGCCTGTCTGACCGGGCTGCATCAGGTGCATGTCGTGCAAGAAACAGCGCGGGCCTTGATGGCCCTTTGCGTGCGGCCTGCTGCGGCGCGTCTGTGGGCGATTGCGCAACCTTCCGCCGACAGCGTTGTCTGGGACGCGGGGACCTTGCGCTTGCGCGTCGGGTCGCGTCCGGGCCTGAGCCTGGCCGAAATTGCGGCTGAGGCGTATCAGGCAAGCTTGCCGGTTGCGACCTTGGGTCACGCGTTCTTTCAGGGCGACTGGCTGCGGGCCGATTTCCCGGTTGGCCCCGGCGGAGCGCAGGCCACGCTTTCACTGGACGGGTTGGCCCTGTTTTTTGACGGTGGCGCGGCACAGCCGCTTGCGCGTCGAAATCCCCAGCCGCCCCCGGCGCAGGCTGCACGCTGGTCGCGGTTCGTCTGGGCGCCCAGTGCCAACATTGTCGGGCTGCTGGTGGATCCCGACACAGGTTTGGTGCGGGTGGAAAACGTGGTGTCCGTCCTGAACGCGGGCCGGGTACATGTGCCGCAACTGGTGTCAGGCCAAAGCCAGGGGGGCGTCGCCATGGCGATTTCCTATGCCTTGCTGGAGGATATGCCCCCCGGCATGGCAGGTCCCGCGGACGGGACGTGGAACCTGAACCGGTATCACGTCGCCCGCTTGGCCGATGTTCCGCTGGCAACGACCTATTTTCCGGGGGGGCGGGCCCAAGAACTGATCGTGCTGCCCGAAGTGCCGATGGACGCGGGCGCGGGGCGGGGGATTGCCGAGGCGGTGATGTGCGCCATTGCGCCAGCTATCTCCAATGCGCTGCGCGACGCGACCGGGCGGCGGTTCTCGTCGCTGCCGATGACACCCGACAAGATCCTCAAAGGGCTGCGCGCATGATCAGGTTTTCCGTCAACGGCGCCCTACAGCAGGTAGATGATGGCCGCGGGGCCGATACGCTGTTGGACTTTTTGCATGACGATCTGGGTCTGACGGGGTCCAAACTGTGTTGCGGGATCGGGGTTTGCCGCGCTTGCACCGTCTCTGTCGCCAAGGGCGAAAATCCGACGCAGGTTCCGGTCATTGCCTGCTCGACACCGCTGTCCACGCTGGATGATTGCCGGATAACCACCGTCGAGGGCCTTGCCCCGCCTGGTCAGGTGACGGACATTCAGCAAGCCTTTCTAAGCGAGTTTGCGTTTCAATGCGGCTATTGCACTCCGGGATTTGTGATGGCTGCCAGCATCTTGCTGGACCGTCTGGCCCGGGATCCGGTGCCGGCAGACCGGCTGGAGCACGAAATCGCCGGCGCGATCGGCCCGCATATCTGTCGCTGCACCGGCTATGTCCGCTATCATGCGGCGTTGAGCCGGGTCGCTGCGCAGGTCAATGCGGGGGCTAGCTAGATGCGCAGCGTGATCCTTGCCGTGATGCTGCCGTTTCAGGCACTGGCCCAGTCTGGCGATACGCCGTCCGCCGCAGACCGCTATGCGGCTGCCTGCAAGGCCGAGGTTGGGCCGCTGCCTGCGTTTTCTTGTGCCGATGGTGTGCCCGTGCCGATCCTGGTGAACGGGCAAGTGCCAGACGCCTATGTGCCGCAAATGACATGCGACCGACCCGGATTGCTGTCCAATGACATCGGCCTGTCCAACCCACCCTCTGACGGGCAGTGCGTGCCCCATTCGCGGATCCTGGATCTATCGACCCCCGAGATGCAGGTTTCGGTCATGTGCCGTCAGAAACGCATCCGCGCCGCCGACAGCATGGATTTCGATGAGATCGATGTGATCGCCCACAACCCCGGCACCGGGGCAACCTGTTGGTTCATGGCGCGCGGCGAACCCGTTGACGGGTCACGCGTGCCCGCCCCGACCGATGGCCTGCAAGGTGTCTGGAGCCCGCCCGAAGATGTGGTCGCCGATGGGTGCGGATCGTGTCATGACAACGATCCGTTCATGTACAGCCCTTTTGTCGGGCAGGTCTGGGGGCATGTGCCCACAAACCCGCTGGGCCTGTACTACCACGTTGACGCCGGGGTTGGTTTTGCAGATTGGCCTGCAACCCAGATCGCGCCGCGCGACAGCACCTGCACGGGTTGCCACCGGATCGGTGTGGCCGAGACCTGCAATTCCCTGACCCGGTTGATGACAGGCAAGACCCCGCCCGAGGGGGCGGACCCGCTGGCTCTTGCCTGGCCACTAAGCCACGCAATGCCGCCCGAGCATGGGCTTTCGCCTGCCGCATGGTCGGTCACACATGCGGCCTCGGCCGATGCGTTGCTTGCCTGCTGCGCAAACCCCGACATGCCCCAATGCAACGCATCGCAAATCCCCGGAGCCCGCCCATGAGAGGTAGCCTGCAATTCCCTGAACTGATGAAGTCAGCGTTGCTTCAGGATCTTCCGACTGAATTCCGGGCCCATGTTCTGGACAATTGTACGATCCGGGCCTTTGAAGAGGCGACCACCATCCTGTCGCAAGATGACCGGGTCGAGGGCATGTACCTTATCGCCTATGGCCATGTGGAAATATCGTTCCTCAGCCCCGACGGCGCACTGTCCATCATCCACCATGCCCGTATTGGGGAAACCTTTGGTGAAATCGAGGCATTGGCCGACCGCGCTTGTGTCGCAACCTGCATTGCCGGGGCGAATACCACGTTGTTGTTCTTTCCGACATCGCTGCTGCTGGATGCCATGGGCGTTGTTGCGTAACTCACGCCTGAGGCATGATGGCCCCTTTCCCCGTCAGCATCAGGCCACGCGAACGATCTCGGCCGTTCCAAGGGCCGAGAAGCGGTTCATCAGTGCGATGCGGATCTGGATTTCAGCGGTCTGGC
>JAUSPL010000532.1 GCA_030656535.1 Gemmobacter sp. | reverse complement strand
TCGCATCGTGAAATACCACGCCGCCATACCCATGGACCTGGGTCACGACATCGGAAACCACCCCAAGGGACGTGATGATCAGCGGCACCTTTTCGTCGATGCAGACCCGCAGATCGTCAGCCAGCCGGGCATTGGATTTGTGGCCGACAAGGTTCACCCCAAAGGGGGCCGCATCAGGCAGGGGCGCCAGCCTGCCACGAATTTCCTGAATCCAGTCCCGAAACCCTTGCGAGCTGCGCTGGTTCAGGGCTGGAAAGGTCCCTACCAACCCGCCAGCACAGGTTTCGACCACAAGGTCGGGGCCAGAGGTCAGGAACATTGGTGCCACGATGGCAGGCAGTCGCAGGCGGCCTTGGAACGCTATTGGCAGGGGCATAAAGGGGCCTTTCAGCGTGATGACTTCAGTGGGTTTGCCCTGATCGGCGCGCGATCCGGTCCTGATCCAGCGCAGCAAGAAGGCGCGGGTAAGCGCGGTTCATTTCCAGGGCAAAGGTGTCGTAGGGCAGGTCGTCGAACTCTCCGATGAACTTGACGTATTCCATATGTCGCCGGCCGTTGGTGTCAAATTCGTGGAATACTGAATCCACCGTGCCGTCAAACTCCAGCGGCTTTACCCCGTGTCGTTGGCAAAGGTCGATGTCGAAGGCGGGTGTCGCCTTGACCCAGCGCCCGTCCAGTTGCAGCGCTGTGTAGGCGTGCCATTCAAACAGATCGCCGTCCATCAGCGCGGCATAGCGGGGCGATGTCAGGTGATTGCGGACATTGGCAAAACCCAGTCGCGCGGGTATGCCCGAGGCACGCGCGACTGCCGCCAACAAGATCGCCTTCGGAACGCAGAAGGCCGAAGCTGCCGTCAGCACATGCGACGCGACCATTGCATCACGGTCCAGACCAAACGCTGCGATGTCATAGCGCACCTTGTCACGCACGGCATAGTAAAGCTGCACCGCACGGGCGCGGGCGTCGCCATGCCCGGCGTGCTGTGCGGCATAGTCCCGAATGGCAGGGCTGTCTGCGTCGATGAAATGGGTTGCCGTCAGCGTTGGGTCGGCCATGTGATCACCCTAGGATTTGGCAGCGCGGTCGGCGAAGAACCTGTCGATTTCGGCCCGCATTTCGGGGCTGCGCCCTGCCTTGCCTTGCAGGTCGCGCTCAAGGTCCAGCATCGGGTCCAGATCAGGGTCCGACGCTTGCGCAATAAGCCGCTTCGTCATTGACACGGCATCGTGAGAGCGCGCCGCCAGCGCGGCACAGACGCGCTCGGCCTCGGGCAGCAGGCCATCGGGCTCGACTACACGCCAGACCAGACCCCAGCGTTCGGCCTCTTCTGCGGTGATGCGATCGCCCAGCAGCATTGCTGCCGAGGCCCGGATACGCCCCGCCATGCGTGGCAAAAACAGGGTGTTGCCCGCGTCAGGCACCAGCGCGATTCCGACGAAAGGTTCGTAAAAGAACGCATTCCTTGCCGCGATCACGATATCTGCCGCCAGCGCGATCCCGACCGAAGCCCCGGCGCAAGCCCCATTTACAGCGGCAACGATCGGCAGCCGCGACGTGCGCATCTTTCGGATCAGTGGGTTGAAATGCAGTTCCAGGACCTGCGCCAGATCGGGCACCGCGTCGGGGGCAATGGTGGACAGATCATAGCCCGCGCCAAACGCCCGCCCCTCGCCCGTCAGCAACACTGCGCCGACTGATGCATCCGTTTCGGCGGCGATCAGGGCAGCCAGTAGTTCGTCCCCCGTCTGGTCGCGCATCGCGTTCATGCGCGACGCGCGTGTCACGGTTATGCGGGCTATTCCGTTTGCTATGTCTAACCTGACGTCGCGATCAGTCATCTGTTGTCCTCTCAGAAACGAAACACCCCAAATCCCGGGGTCGCCAGCGGCGCGTTCAGAGACGCGGAAATGGCGACGCCCAGCGCGTTGCGGGTGTCAACGGGGTCGATAATACCATCATCCCACAGTTGCGAGGTGGAATAGTAGGCCGATGTCTGGTCGCGGTAGGCTGCGCGGGTGGTTTCCCACAAG
Source organism: Gemmobacter sp. (assembly GCA_030656535.1). Classification (GTDB taxonomy): domain Bacteria; phylum Pseudomonadota; class Alphaproteobacteria; order Rhodobacterales; family Rhodobacteraceae; genus JAUSPL01. The sequence goes on along the minus strand of JAUSPL010000532.1, from coordinate 11,384 downwards.
AGGTCAATTTCCGCTTGATCCACAGGCAGGCCGCTGCGGCGCATCTGGTTCAGCTTTACCTCGGCCAATGTATTGGCGGCCTGATCGCCGCCCATCACGCCAATCTGGTGGTTGGGCCAGGTAAACAGGAACCGCCCGTCAAACGCCCGCCCGCACATGCCATAGTTGCCCGCCCCGAACGACCCGTTGCACATCACGGTGAATTTGGGGACATGGCTGCAGCTTTGCGCCATGATCATCTTGGCACCGTCTTTGGTGATGCCGCGGCGTTCATATTCCTGCCCGATCATGTAGCCTGTGATGTTCTGCAAGAACACGAGAGGCGTATTGTTCTGGTTGCACAGCTCGATGAAATGCGCGCCCTTCAGGCTGCTGTCGTTGAACAACACGCCGTTGTTGGCAAGGATGCCGACCTTGAACCCCCATATGTTGGCATAGCCACAAATCAGGGTCGTGCCATAATTCGGCTTGTATTCATGGAACCGCGAACCGTCGACAAGGCGGGCGATCACCTCTCGCATGTCGAACTGGGTTTTGATGTTGTCGGGAATGATGCCGTACAGTTCATCCGGGTCATAGGCAGGGGGTTCGGGGGTATCGTATTGCAGCGGCCATTTCTGAGGGCGTTCCCATTGGGCGACGATTTCGCGTCCGATCAAGATCGCCTCGTCCTCGGTCGCCGCCGGATAGTCGCAAGACCCGCTGACCGAAGTGTGCATGTCTGCCCCGCCCAGATCCTCGACGCTGACGATCTCGCCAGTGGCGGCCTTGACCAGCGGGGGGCCGCCAAGGAACACCGCCCCCGTACCCCGTACAATGACCGAGTAATCCGACAGCCCGGGGATATAGGCCCCCCCGGCGGTGCAGTGGCCGAACACAAGGGCCAACTGCTTGACACCCATTTTCGACAGGATCGACTGATTTCGAAAAATCCGCCCGCCGACATACTTGTCGGGAAAGAGGTCCGATTGCAGTTGCAAGTTGCCGCCCGCGCTGTCGCACAGATGGATCACCGGCAGCCGGTTTTCCATCGCGATGTCCAGTGCCCGGACTATTTTCTTCATTGTCAGGGGATACCAGGCGCCACCTTTGACAGTAGGGTCATCCGCGCGAATGATGACCTCACGACCCGACACCACGCCTATCCCGACGATTGAGCTGGCGGACGGGCTTTCGCCGCCATAATCCATCCCTGCCGCCAATGAAGACAGTTCCAGAAAGGGTGTTCCGGGATCCAGAAGTTTGGCGATACGGTCCCTCGGGCGCATCTTGCCCTGACTGACAAGCCGGTCCAGATCGCGCGCGGGACGGATGTGGCGCGCGGCCTCTTGTTTGTCACTGAACTCTTGCACCACGGCTTTGTTGTGCGCGAAATAGCGTTTGAAATCGGCACCCGAAGTGTTCACGCGCGACTGGATTTTCCTCATGCTGCGGTCTCCTGACCCAAGGGAACCAGCCGCACGATGACGGCGTCTTTTTCAAATGTTTCGCCCTCGGCCACCGTGACCTCGGCCACGTGCCCGTCGCGCGGTGCGATCAGCGCGGTTTGCAGTTTCATGCTCTCAATTGTGACGATCACGTCACCCTCTTGCACGGCATCTCCGGGGGATAAATGTACCGTGATGACGGCCCCGGGCATGGGTGCACGGATGATGTCCTGGCCGGGGCTGCTGCCCGCCGCTTCGGCGCGCGGGTCAATGCGCGTCAGCCGCAGGGTGCGCCCGTCCATGCGAACCATCGGTTGGGTTTCAGACCAGGCAAGCGCAAGCTGGATACGGGTGCCGTCGATGTCCAGAGTGCCGTCGGCAAGGCTTGCCGGATTGCGCACCACATGACTGCGGCCATCCACAGACACGATCAGGTTTGGGCGGCGCGCAAGGATCGTGACCTCGTGGGTTTGCCCGTTCAGAGTGAATTTTGCGGACATATTCAGTTTCTCCAATGGCCAATCGAGGCGTGCGGTTCGGGCACATCCGCAACCAGCGTCCGGAAGTCCCGATCCCCCAGCGCCGCTGCGATCAGTGCCCGGTCCAGCCTGTCGGTATCAGGTGCCGGTTCGGCCAGATCGGCGGCGTACCGCCCGACAAACCCGGTATCCAGATCGCCCGCGCGAAACGCCTGATGGTCCAGCACGCGGGCAAGATAGTCGATGTTGGTGCCCACCCCCAGGACTGCCAGCCCGCGCAGACCTTCGATGGACCGTTCGACCGCCTGATCGCGCGTTGCGCCGTGGGCGATCAGTTTCGCCAACATCGGGTCAAAGTCCGCCGTTACCTTTTGCCCTTGGTCCAGCGCGTTTTCAAACCGCAGCCAAGGCGCCTGAGGAATGTCCAGCACGGCGACCGTGCCTGTTTCGGGCATGAAGTTGGCGCAGGGATCCTCTGCGCAGATCCGGCATTCTATGGCGTGGCCGATCAGGGGCACTTGATCTTGCGACATCGGCAGGCCGCGGCCTTCGGCGATCGCGATCTGGATGGCGACAAGGTCGAGTCCGGTAATCATTTCAGTTACCGGGTGTTCGACTTGCAGCCGCGTGTTCATTTCCAGAAAGAAGAACCGCCCGTCCTGGCCAAGAATATATTCGACTGTGCCCGCGTTGCGGTAATTTGCCGCCTGAGCCAGCCGCACAGCCGAGGAACAGATATCGTCGCGCAGGGATGCGGGCAGGTTGGCGGCCGGGGCCTCCTCTATGATTTTCTGGAACCTGCGCTGGACCGAGCATTCGCGTTCCCACAGATGGATTGCGCCGCCGGCCCCATCCCCCAGAATCTGCACTTCGATATGGCGCGGGTTTTCAACGTAAAGTTCGGCATAGATTCGGCCATCGCTGAAATAGGGCTGAGCCTCGCTTGTTGCGATGCGGGCGGCCTCTTGCAGATCGGCGGGGGATCTTACGATGCTCATGCCCTTGCCGCCGCCGCCTGCGGCAGCCTTGATCACCAGGGGAAAGCCAATCTTGGCAGCGGCACTGGCAAAGGCATCAAGGTCGTCGGTCGGAATGGCCGAGGGTGCAACGGGCACGCCCTGTGCCTCGGCAAAGGTGCGGGCGGAAATCTTGTCCCCCATCAGATCGATGACCTCTGCTGATGGGCCGATGAAGATAAACCCTTCCTCGTGGACCAAGCGGGCAAATCCTGCGTTTTCTGACAAGAACCCGTAGCCGGGATGAATGGCGTCTGCGCCGCTTGCATGCGCTGCCGCGATGATCTGCGCTGCGTCCAGATGCGCCGCCACAGGGGTTGCGCCCGACAACGCGACCGACTGACCCGCCATGCGGACATGTTTTGCCGTGGCTTCGACCGGGTGATGGACTGCGACAGAGGCAATCCCCAGCTTGTCCAGACTGGCGATGATGCGCACGGCGATTTCGCCGCGGTTCGCGATCAGGACCTTGCGTATCTGGGTCATGGTGTGGTCGCTCCGTCTTCTGGGGTCCAATGGGCAAGGAGTCCATCTGCGGCGACCCATTCCGCCGGAACTGGTATCGGGAAATCAAGCAAGACCTGGGCCAGTGCCTTGCCTTGCGGATCATGGCGCAGCGACGCAATTCCCCCACCGCCCAGCACGTCGTGCAGCAACAGATTGACGCCATGCAGGCCCGGCCACTCGAAACGCTCGACCCGCGAGGGTGCAAAATGGGCAAAGTAAAGGGCCACGGCATCCGGGGTCAGCGCGGCACGTATCGCGGGCAAAAAGGCAGGGTCACGGGCCATGATTCCAATGTTCGCGCTGTTCCCCTTGTCGCCACTGCGGCCATAGGCAAGCGCGATCAGGGGCAATGTGGCCGCGTGGCCAAGGGGCAATGTCGGTGGCACCGATATTGCGGCGGCTGCGGTGGCAGGCGCGGGCCGTGCAAAGGGCGCGGGGGTGCGACCTGTGGTGTCCAAAACTTCGGGCGAAATCGTGGCCTTGTCTGCCAGAAATGAAAACAGCCGCACCACAGGTTGCGGTTTTGGGCGGCCGCCCGCAAAGCCGGTCAGGCTCTGCGCCATCGCAGTTGCGGCGGGAAATATCTCGCGACCAAAGATTTCCAGCGCATCGCGGGATGGATGACGGGCGGCAATCTTCAGCACCACTTCGCGCGTGTCCATCGCGCGCGACTGCGCGCCATAGCTGCACTCTGCGCCCAACACCTCAATCGAGGTTTCGGAAAATGGTCCATGCCCTGCTTGCGCGATCAAGCGGGTGCAGCGGGACAAGATCGCGGCACCGACCGCTTGTGCTCGTGCTGCGGCCTCGCGACCGACGATCATCATCGTGATCGAGGATCGCCAGCCATCATTCCACGTTGCGCTGACCTTGCATGTCGCCGACGGTGCGCGCCCGCGCGCGCCAGTGACCCGAACGCGGTCCGGCCCGGCCTGTTCAACCTGCACCATGCGCCAGTCGCAGGTCACATCGGGCAAAAGATAGGCGCCGGGGTCGCCGACTTCATAAACGATCTGTTCCGCGATACTGGAGGGGACGATACGCCCCCCGGTGCCAGCTGGCTTGGTGATCTCGAAACTGCCATCAGGATGACAGTGGGCGATGGGAAAGCCCATGTTGTCCCAGCCTGCAACGTCCCGCCAATCGGTGGTTATGCCCCCGGTGCACTGGGTGCCGCATTCGATGACGTGGCCCGCAAGGCTGCCTGCTGACAGCAGGTCGTGATCGTCCGGGCGCCAGCCGAATTCGTGGATCAAGGGTCCCAGCGCCAGCGCGCTGTCCACGCACCGTCCGGTCACGACGATATCTGCCCCGCCCGCCAATGCCTGCGCAATGGGAAACGCACCCAGATAGGCGTTCACGCTGGCCAATCTTGCAGGCAGTGGCGCGCCGGTGCTCATCTCGGTCACGCCGGCCGCGCGGAAGTCTTCGATCCGCTCGGAAAGGTCGTCGCCTTGCACCAAGGCCACGGTCAGCGGCACATCCAGTTCGGCGAACAGGGCCTCCAGCGCATCGCGACAGGCTGCGGGGTTCACGCCGCCTGCATTCGTCACAACGCGGATGCGTTTGTCAGCGATCTGCCGTGCCAATGGGCGCATGACCAGCGAGACGAAGTCAGATGCATAACCCTGTTTGGGGTCCTTAGCCTTGATCCGGGCAAGGATGGACATCGTGATTTCGGCCAGATAATCCAGCACCAGATAGTCGATACCACCCGCTGTCACCAGTTGGGCGGGGCCTTCAGGTGTGTCGCCCCAAAACCCTGCACCACAGCCGATGCGCACCACCTTGCCCATCCTCAACGCCCGGTCCAGCTGGGTTTGCGCTTTTCAGCAAATGCGGCAAAGCCTTCGCGGACGTCGTCTGTGCGTGCCATGTTGGCCAACATGAACTGGGCATAATCCAGCGCGCTGTCGGTCGTCATTTCCCGGATCGTTGTAAGGCCCTGTTTGCCCAAGCGGATGCCGGTGGGTGACTTGTCGATGATCCGGCCCAGAAGCCAGTCCATCTTGGTGTCCAGATGATCTGCGGGTACCGCGTGATTCACCCAACCCTCGGCCGCAGCCTGCGCGCCGGTTACGGGTTCGCCTGTGATGCACAGTTCCATCACCCGCCGAGGCGGAACCATGCGCAGCAGGTAGGGCAGGATCATCGCGGGAAACAGGCCGACCTTGACCTCGGTTACCCCGATCAGCGCGTTCTGGTCCATGACAGCCAGATCGCAGGCACAGACCAGCCCCATCCCGCCTGCCAAAGCATGTCCGTTCACCCGCGCAATCAGGGGCAGGTGGCAATGGTCCATACGGCGCAAAAGCCGGGCGACGTAGTGGCGCGGTTGGGCAGGGTCGATCGTGAACGGGGTTCCGTCTGCTGTGCGACGCAGATCGCCCCCTGCGCAAAACGCCTTGTCTCCGGAGCCAGTCAATACGACGGCGCGGATGTCAGGGTCAGATTCGGCGGTATCAAGGGCGGTCTCGATGCCCCGGGCGACGTCTTCGTTCAGGGCGTTGCGCAGCTCGGGGCGGTTTATCTGTATCGTTAGAACGGCGCCATCCCGAAGAGTTTCGACGACAGACATGCGGGTCCTCCCATCGGTGGGTGCGAATCGTTGGATCAAAGGTGCTTTTCTTACAAATGAAGTCTATTCATCAATCTGTCAATCGCTGTGTTGTCAGGTTTCTGGCGCCGAGCATCTGCACAAAAACCCAATGTATCAACGGATAAAGTGCCCGTGCATCGCACGCGCAAGCGTGTTGACTGCGCTTGATCCCGGGTGCTACAGATGAAGTGTGTTCAATAAAGATGGCGTCGTCGCACGCGATGGGGGCAGGCGGCCGCCCATGGCCGGACATGCCCAACGCGAGGGAGAGGGTGACCATGCTGGCAAACGCAACAACAAGCTTTTCGCTGACGGCCGATCAACAGCAGATTCTTGATCAGGCGGATCGCTTTGCCAAGGCCGAAATGTATCCCTTGTCAGACCGAATGGATGCCGAAGAATGGTGGCCCGACCATATCTTTCCCCGCATTGGTGAAATGGGGATGTTCGGTCTGACCATCCCCGAACAGTTCGGTGGCACGGGGTTGGACCTTATGGCATCTGGCCTTGTCGTGCAGGGGTTCGCGCGGTGGAACCACGCGCTGGCGCTGTCTTATCTGGCGCATGACAATCTGTGCGCCAACAACATCTATCGCAATGGTAATGAGGCGCAGCGGCGCAAGTATCTGCCTGATCTATGCTCGGGCAAGAAAGTGGGCGCCTTGGGGCTGACTGAACCCGGGGCGGGTTCGGATGCGCTGGGGTCGATGCGTACAACGGCGCGGCGTGACGGTGACGACTACGTCTTGAACGGCCAAAAGCTTTATATCACCAATGGGCCGGTGGCCGATATCCTGCTGATCTATGCCAAGACAGACAAGGACGCCGGCGCGCATGGCATCTCGGCGTTCATTGTCGAAAAGGGTATGCCCGGATTTCGCGTCGCCCAAAAGCTGATCAAGATGGGCTATCGTGGCAGCCAGACGGCGGAACTGGTGTTCGACGAATGCCGCGTTCCGGCGGAAAACATGGTGGGTGCGGAAAACCGGGGTGTCGCGGTGGTGATGTCGGGACTTGATCTGGAACGCGCCGTCATCACGCCACTTTGCCTTGGCGTGGCAGAGCGCGCGCTGGACCTGAGCCTGGAATATGCAAAGACCCGCCAGCAATTCGGCAAGCCGATCGGGTCTTTCCAGATGGTGCAAAGCAATCTGGCCGATATGTACACGCAGGTCGAAGCCATGCGCGCCTTTACCTACCGCGTGCTGGCCGAAGCCGGCCCCCTGGAGGAAGGCGGCGGTGGGCGCGGATACATCCACATGCTGACCGCATCTGCCCTGATGTTCTGCGCCGATGCACTGCACAAAGTTCTGGATACTGCGGTTCAGATTCATGGTGGCAGCGGGTACATCTGGGAAACCGAAATCAACCGATTGTTCAGATCGAACAAGTTGCTGGAAATTGGCGCGGGCACAACCGAGGTGCGCAAGATGATCATCTCGGGCGAGTTGCTGAAGGATCTCAAGCGCCATGGATGAAACGCTCGACGACCCGATGAAACTGGGGTTGGACGATGCTGCGCTGGCGATTGCGCCAACAGTATATGCGCCGGGGGTGTTGGCGGGAAATCGCGTGCTGGTGTCTGGCGGGGCAGGTGGCATCGGTCGGGCAACGGCTTGGCTGATGGGGCGGCTGGGGGCGACCGTGCTGATCACCGGACGCGATCAAGCCAAGCTGGACGATGCCGTGACCGCGATGACGTCAGCAGGACTGGATGTCCGGGCAGCACCGCTGGACATCCGCCAGCCCGATCTGGTGACTGCGCTGTTTTCCGGGCCTGTCGCGGACATGGGTGGGATCGATATCCTGGTCAATTCGGCGGGCGGACAGTTCCCGCAAGCGGCGATCGATTTTTCGGTAAAAGGCTGGAACGCAGTTGTCGACAGCAACCTGAACGGCACATGGCACATGATGCAGGCGGCGGCGCGGCATTGGCGCGACACCGGCCGCCCCGGCAGTATCGTCAACATTGTCGTGGTCATCGAGCACGGGTTGTACGGTGTCGCGCATACCATTGCCGCACGCTCGGGCGTCGTGGGCCTAAGCCAGGCCGTGGCGGTGGAATGGGCCCCCCTGGGCATCCGGGTCAACTGCATCGCGCCCGGCACCATAGCGACACCGGGGTGGCGGGTCTATTCGCCCGAGGCGCGCGCGACCTATGCCAAGACCAATCCGATGATGCGCACGGGCACAACATGGGAAGTTGCCGAGGCTGTTGTCTGGCTGGGGGGGCCTGCTGCCAGCTATGTCACCGGCCAGACTGTCAACGTGGCCGGTGGGGCGCAGCTGTGGGGCGAGACGTGGACCACCGGCAAGCCTGACTGGTTCAAGATCTGATCGCGGTATCGGTTTGCGCGGTCGCGCGTTCAAGTCGGTCTGCCACAGCCTCAAGCCGCGCCAGCGTATCAAGGTCGCGAGAGGGCGGTGTGGGCCTTTGGTGAAGCAAGCCCAGATAGATCATGTCAGTGATCGAGTCTGCGGTGGAATCAAGGTCAAAATCGCGTTCGTTGCGCAGATAGGCCCAAGTCAGGTGCTCGATCGAACCATAGAGCATGTCACGCACCAGCGAAGGTGACGCGTCGGGGCGAAAGGCCCCAGATGCAATGCCCGCTCGTACAACCTCGACAATACGCTGGGTGTAGGCGCGCTTTAGCTTGAACAGTTCCGTCTCTCGGTAGTTTGGATCGGGGCGCAATTCCTGAAACACCAGCCGCGACAGCGCCGCATCCCGCCGGATCGAATTCAGGTGGTGGTGGACGATGAACCGGATCTGGTTCCACTCGCCGCGAACCGACCCGAATGCCTCGTCATCGCTGGCCATCATTTCAACGAACCAGTCTTCGGCCACCCGTTGCAACAGCTCGCGCTTGTTCGCAAAGAACCGGTAAATGGTGCCCTCGACCACGCCCGCGCGTTCGGCGATGTCCGAGATCAGCGATTCAGCATAGCCCTTTTCTGTAAAGACCTCGCGGGCGGCCGTCATGATGTCCGATATTCGGCGTTCCGGAGGCAAGCGGTTGACCTGCCGTTTCGTCGTGCGCTGTACCATGTCCGCCCCATTCCAACGAAAGATGTCCCAACCCGGTTCCGTTCGTGCGCCCTTTACCGGGCGTCCCTCGTTCCACCGACCTATGCTGCGTCTGCATCCGGAATGACCTACAGCCGGACCGATCCGCTGGCAATATTCCCAAGCAGCGTTCAGGTGTCGGCAGTGTGCAGGTTCGCCTCTCGGCCTCGTCGTGGCATCTGCGTTTGCCCGCAGACAACATTTTCATACCTTCGCGTAGCTGACGCCCAGCCCTGCGCGGGCATCTTGTTGGATTCCGTATTGCGGGAACGGGTACCGCAAGCCGTTCTTTGACAACGCTTCCATACCTTCGATTGCCTTGGCCATGTGTTCCAAAGGCGCGGCCATAAGCATTTCGTCATCCAGCACGCCACCATAGCGACGTTCTGCAAAACACGGGATCGAAAGGCTGGGTTCGCGTTTGACCAAGGCCCGGCCCCAGCTGTCGGCACAGGCGCTTTCGCCCACGACAGACCAGTCGAACCGCTTGTAGCCTGACCATTGCAGGCCGTTGATGAAATACATCATCGCGCCCGGAGTTGCGTAAAGCAGGGCGATATCAGGTGGGTCAAGGCGACCCGAGGCCAGCGGTGCCACCGCCAGTGCATCGTATTGACCATCGGGAACGCAGTGCATCGCTGCTTGATGTGCGGCGGCGCCGGGTTGGTCGGCGTACCATACGCCTGTCATCTGTTCACCCGATGCCCAGTCCGCCGTTTTGGCCCGGCCCAGCCCCACGACAGCCCGACACTGTGCGCCGACCAGATCGTCAGATGTGATGCCGACTGTCCAGCCTAGCCGGGCGCCCTGCGCCACGATCTGGTCCAGCGTATGCACGTCCTTGGGGCGTCGGATGCGGGGGATCGCCTCCATCTCGGCGCGGTCGCGAAACATCTTCATGCCAAACGGCAAGCTGCGCAGTTTCAGCAGGCGCTCCAGGTCCAGAGCGATCTGTTTGGGATCATGGGTCATGCCAGCCACCGTTTGCGCCTGCGATAGTGTTTCACCGCGTGATAATCGACTTGGGTTGTGCCGCCACCCAGATAGGCCTCTTTGATATCGGGGTTCTCGCGCAACAGATCGGCCGTGCCGCTCATGACGATGCGCCCTTGTTCAATCAGATAGGCGTGCTGCACGACGTCCAGTGCCGCAACGGCGTTTTGTTCAACCAACAACACGGCGACCCCCTGCTCGCGGTTGATCCTGGTGATGATGTCAAAAATCTCGTCGACCAACAAAGGTGCAAGGCCCAGGCTGGGTTCGTCCAGCAGCAGCAGCTTTGGCTTGGTCATCAGCGCGCGGGCAATGGCCAACATCTGCTGTTCACCACCAGACAAATACCCTGCCTTGGCCTTGGCCCGTGTCGCAAGTCGCGGAAACAGGTCCAGCATGTGGTCGATCATTTGCGCGACCATCGCGCGGTCCTTGTGCATCGTCGTCGCGGCCATCAGGTTTTCGGCAGGGGTCAGGTGCTCGAACACCTTTCGCCCTTCCAGAACGTGCACAATGCCGCGTCGAACCCGGGTTGGCGGATCCAGTCGCAAGATGTCTTCCCCTGCAAAGCTGATCGTGCCGCGCGACACCGCCCCACGTTCGGGTGCCAGCAAGCCGCTGATCGCTTTCAAGATTGTGCTTTTCCCCGCGCCGTTCGCACCCAAAAGGGCGACCAGACCTGCCTCAGGCACTTCGATAGACACGCCTTTTACGGCCAGCGCGACCTGATCATAGACTACCTCGACACTGTTGACCGACAGCAGGGCCATTTGCTTTCCCCATTCTCAGGGCACCCATTGCAGGTGCATGGTCCCCCGCCCAGTACTGGGCGGGGGAAATCGGTCGACTACTGACCTGTTTTCTTGAAGTTATCCGAGTATTTGCGGATTTCTTCCCAGACAAGATCCTGGTTCGCGCTGAACCAATCAGAGGCCGCAACGAACCTTTCGCCATCCCAACGCGCGATCCGGCCTTTGCCGCCACCTTGGTGATCCTCGGGGGTGATGGTGGTCGAGGGGATCATGCCCTCGGCGGTAAAGTCTGTGATCGACCGCAGACCCGCGTTCAGCCATGGCCCGGTGACCGGGCCTTCAGGCGCGATTTCGGTCGCACGCCGCACACCTTCGATCATCATTGCCGCCAGCATCACACCGTAGTTGTAATAGGCTGTGCCGATCTTGTCTTCGGGGCCTGCCCCTTTGCCGGCGCCAACGACCTCTTTCAGGATGTCCTGAATGATCTTTGGATCACGCCCGGATACGCAAGGTTCAACCTTCAGCACGCCGACGGTCTGGT
>JAUSPL010000527.1 GCA_030656535.1 Gemmobacter sp. | reverse complement strand
GATCACCGCGCCCAAGCGCATAGTACCCTGACCTGTCCAACAGGGCTGACGCGCGGTCGACTGCATTCCCATGTTTGTCCAGATCGCTCGCATACAGGTCGATGACATATGTCAGCATCGCATCGCGGCGTTCCTCGGTGTGAAAGGCCAGCATTTCACGGACGCTGCGCGTTTCGCAAAAGGGAAACAGCAGATATTCGGCGTTGTAACAGTAATAGAACCACGCACCCGGCGCTGCTTCGATGACCTTGTTCACGGCGTTCGGAAGCGATTCGTCAGCGTGAACGTCATAGGCGACGCGGTGGACGGTCGCTTCAAACTCGGGCGGCAAGGGGATCTCAGCCGGGCACAGCGCGGCGACTGTCGCAAAGCCGATCTTCAGGTGATGATTCAGCGTTGCAGCCAGGTCCACACTGTCTTCGGCCATCACCAACGCGGTTGGCCCCTTTGAAAACCGCCCCTTCGTCGCGTCCACAAAGGCGTCAAGACTGTCGTGGTTCATCTGGGCCGTCCTGTTGCGGTTCGCGTGCAGAATCGTGGATGACGCCGCAAGATGCAAGCACAAGCAAAATCAAATCATCCCGGTTCGCGCTGCACAGCATCGCGCGTGCCGCCAACATTGCGACGCACGGCGTCCCGGTGTAGAACGCGGCCTTATTCTAGCGGGGCAACACCATGACCAAGGCCAAAAAGCTGTTCATCAAGACCTATGGGTGCCAGATGAACGTCTATGACAGCGAACGCATGGCCGAAGCCTTGGGCGCCGAGGGATATTCACAGACCGACGACCAGTCCCAAGCCGACATGGTCTTGCTGAACACCTGCCACATCCGCGAGAAGGCCGCCGAAAAGGTGTATTCCGACATTGGCCGCCTGCGGGCGTTCAAGCAGGAAAACCCCAACCTGAAGATCGCGGTGGCGGGTTGCGTCGCACAGGCTGAGGGCGCGGAGATCATGCGCCGGATGCCCTTGGTCGATCTGGTGGTCGGCCCGCAGGCCTATCACCGTCTGCCAGACATGATGCGCCGCGTGGATCAGGGCGAACGGGCTATCGACACCGACTTTCCGCCCGAAGACAAATTCGACCACCTGCCAAAGATCCGCGCAAAAGCGGCACCGACCGCATTTCTGACCGTCCAGGAAGGCTGCGACAAGTTCTGCGCGTTTTGCGTGGTGCCCTATACCCGCGGCGCCGAGGTCAGCCGACCGCCCGCGCGGTTGCTGTCCGAGGCGCGGGCCTTGGTGGATCGTGGCGTTCGCGACATCACCTTGCTGGGCCAGAACGTCAACGCCTATCACGGCGAAGGCCCGGACGGCGCATGGGGGTTGGCACGCCTGATCCGGGAATTGGCAAAGATCGACGAGTTGGCGCGGATCCGGTATACCACGTCGCACCCCAACGACATGCAAGACGACCTGATCGCAGCCCACGGCGATGTGCCGCAATTGATGCCCTATCTGCATCTTCCCGTGCAGTCTGGATCTGATCGCATTCTCAAGGCCATGAACCGAAAGCACACGGCGCGGATGTATTTGACGCTGGTTGACCGTATCCGCGCCGTCAGGCCCGACATCTTGCTGTCGGGCGATTTCATCGTCGGTTTCCCGGGCGAAACAGACGCCGACTTCGAGGCGACACTGGATCTGGTTCGGCAGGTGAACTACGGCATGGCCTATTCGTTCAAGTACTCGGCCCGTCCCGGCACCCCCGCAGCCGATCGCGCCCCGGTCGCTGCCGAAATCGCCGATAGCCGCCTGCAAAGGCTTCAGGCCCTGGTGACCGAACAGCAGCGCGCCTGCCAGACCGCCATGATCGGTCGCGAAGTCAACGTGCTCTATGAAAAGCCAGGGCGGATGCCTGGGCAGATGTCGGGCAAATCGGACCACCTTCACGCCGTTCATGTTCAGGATACCGACGGCAAACCGGGCGACATGGTGCGGGTTCAGATTATCGAAGCCTCAACAAACTCGCTCGCGGGCCGGTTGATCTGATGTGCACCCAATACACCTGTATCAGGTGGCTTCGTTTCCCGACGAGCAACAATGACCGCATGCCCTGTGGATAACTACACCAACGACGCACAAGTCCAACAGTTGTCTTGAAAAAGCCGCAATTTTTGCTGGACTTCTAAATGTTGTGTAGGCAAACCTTTGGTCAATATATCGTGTTTCAAGTGATAAAAGGGGGACGGCGGCAGTGGGAAGGCGAATTTCCAAGGCGGTACGGGCGGCTCTGGGCATTTTAGCTGTCGTGATCGGGTTTGCCGGTGCTTCAGAAACCTTTGCTCAGGACAAACCACGGCAGGTCGGGCGCATCGAATGGGGCACCTGGATCGACCCTGACGGCTGCATGCACTGGTGGGCCGATGGCGGGCTTGAAGGCTATATGGTCCCGCGCCGCAACCCTGAAACCGGCAAGCCTGTCTGTCTCAAGCTGAACACCTGTCTGGTGGAAAACACCGATACGCTGTTCGCGACCGACAGCCACCACCTGACGTCCGGTGGTAGGGCACGGCTGGAGCATTTCTTCCGCAGCTCGGGCGCGTTTGCCTATGCGATTTACGGTCACACGGATTCCCGCGCATCGGATGAATACAACATGTCGCTGTCAGATCGCCGCGCGCGTTCGGTGGCAACAGTGGCGCGCTCGGTCGGCGCAGTGGTTGAACGTGAAATCGGCTATGGCGAACGTCAGCCGCGCGCTTCCAACGGCACTGCCGCAGGAATGCAGCAGAACCGCCGCGTCGAAGTCGTTTGCTACAGGTGGTGACAGATATGAAGAACCGCATTTTCACGGCTGTCGTGATGGGATCCGCCTTGATGGTATCGGGCTGCCTGGCACCCTATTCCGAAAGCCCGGACACAGTGATCGCAACCGCCTATGACAAGGGACGCGACACAGGCACGCTGCCCAATCAGCGCGCTGCCATTGCGTATGACCCGGATGGTTGCCAGAACTGGATCATTGACGATGGCGTAGAGGGCTATTCGTCACCGCGTTTTGACCCCGTGTCGGGCCTTCCGATTTGCAACAACCAGTTCCCTCCGGGTGCGGTTGTCGGCGACTACCAGAGCGGCTCAGCCGGCCTGAGAGATTGGGTGCCCGGCACATCGCGCCGCAGCGCAAACTGACGCTTGCACAACAGTCTTCCAAAAGGCCGCAGCCCTTGGCTGCGGCCTTTTGGATTCCGGACGTCCTTAACCTGCCCCGGCCCGGCCAACTGCACAATTGCGTGGCACTCTGGCCTTCTGATCACCTTGACCCTTGCCAGAACGCCACCAAGTGATCAGACTCAGGCTCACGACATCGCAACACGTTCTGAAAGGAATGCTTCTTGGGCATCAGCGCGCTGACCCCCCCGCCACGGCCGGAAGACGTGACCGAGACGCTTCTGGAATTTCCCGACAACCGGCTGCTGATTGGCCTTTGCGGAGAGTTTGACCGCAATCTGGCGCAGATCGAGCATGGTCTGGGGGTTCACATTCTGCGACGCGGCAACCGGCTGGTAGTGGTCGGTGAAGCCGGGTCGCGAGCATTGACAGCGCAGATACTGGAAGGCCTTTATGCCAAACTGGAGTCCGGCCGTTCCTTGACCCCGGGCGACATCGAAGGAGCCCTGAGGATGAAACCGCCCTCTGATCCGCTGAACGTCAGCGATCAATTGGAAATGTTTCGCCCCGGCGACAGCCTGATCCGCACCCGAAAAAAGCCGGTCGAACCAAGGACCGAGGCGCAAAAAGCCTATGTCGCCAATCTGTTCGCGCACGAACTGGCGTTCGGCATTGGGCCTGCAGGGACGGGCAAGACCTATCTGGCGGTTGCGGTCGGAGTGACAATGCTGATCACAGGCGCCGTGGACAAGATGATCTTGTCACGCCCTGCCGTCGAGGCGGGCGAACGGTTGGGCTTTCTGCCCGGCGACATGAAGGAAAAAGTCGATCCCTATATGCAGCCGCTCTATGACGCGCTGAA
>JAUSPL010000521.1 GCA_030656535.1 Gemmobacter sp. | reverse complement strand
TGATCGCGCGGGGCGGAATTGGCGGCAAGGGGGGCGGGGCGCTGCGGGCGTTTTGCGAGGGGGTGGACCGCTGGCACAGGGCCGCCGCCACACCGGGCCATGATCATATCCACCTGGCTGAAACGATTCTGGAGGAATCCGGTTACACGACCATGTGGCAAAACGACAAGACACCCGAAGGTCCGGGGCGTCTGGAAAACCTCAAGGAACTGGTCAAAGCGCTGGAACAGTTCGACACCCTGCAAGGGTTTCTGGAACACGTCGCGCTGATCATGGACAACGAAACCGAAGAGGCGGCGGAAAAGGTGACGATCATGACCTTGCACGCCGCCAAGGGGCTGGAGTTCCCCGCAGTGTTCTTGCCGGGCTGGGAAGACGGGTTGTTCCCGTCACAGCGCAGCATGGACGAATCCGGTCAGAAGGGTGTCGAGGAAGAGCGTCGTCTGGCCTATGTCGGCATCACGCGGGCTGAACGGCTGTGCATGATTTCCTTTGCCGCCAACCGTCGGGTATATGGCCAATGGCAAAGTCAGCTTCCGTCACGGTTCATTGATGAATTGCCCGAGCAGCACGTCGATGTACTGACCCCGCCGGGTCTGTACGGCGGCGGATATGGTGCGGCGGCCCCCATCTACGGAGAGTCGGCGGTTGAAACCCGCGCAGCACAGGCCAATGTCTATAATTCGCCGGGCTGGCAACGGCTTCAGACCCGCAGCCCGCAACGTTCGGCCGCGTCGCCCCGCGATTCGCGTGGGGCGGTGATCGACCTCAAGGTCGTGTCGGCGTTTTCCCAGGATGACCGCGTGTTCCACCAGAAGTTCGGCTATGGCACCGTGACCGCGATCGAGGGCGACAAGCTGTCGATCTGGTTTGACAAGGCTGGCGAAAAGCATGTCGTGGCGGGGTATGTTGTCCCGGCGGATCAGGCGAACGACGTGCCGTTCTGACTTGGTTGTTTGACGGGGCACCACGCGCAGGCGATGCGTGGCGCGGTCCGGTTTGATGACGATCGGACCCACGAACGCCGCCCCGATGCCGAACACGGCCACCGCAACGGTGGCGTCAAAGCGTTGCAGGTGATCGACAAATCATTGCGCGCAGCGTGGCATAGCCGGGCAGATCTTGCGAAGCCATCGTCACAAGGAACAGCGTCACCCCAAGGCCCAAAAGCCCGGAACTCCTGATCTTGGGGACGATGAACGTCAGGCGTGGCACATGAACCGGAACCCCAGCCAGATCGCCCGGTTGCAATGGCCGGATCCACGCCAGTCGTACGGGACATTGGCACCGCAATTGTCGGGTTCGACAGATGGACCCACCCAAATCGCGACCATCGGCAGACTCAGGCCCGGTGCCCCCTGCGGCAAGCGCGGCCAAGAATACTGTCGCCCTGATGTGTTCGCCCTCTTGTGTCCGATCAGACCAGTCCGGGACCCCAACACCAGACGAGTTTCGGTGACCTCATGTCGTGCCATGCGCCAGACATGAAAACGGCGGCGCCAGAGGGAGGAGGGCGCCGCCGCAGGTTACGATCAACCCCGGGAGGAGGTGGGGTCTTTCGATCACGTCTGGACCCTTGGGTCCGAATAGGGTGCGGCGGTGCTCAGGGAGGAGGAAGAGCACCGCCGCAGTAACGTTCGACCCTGGGAGGAGGTAGGGCCGATCGTATTCGTGTCAGGCCATGTGGCCCGCAAATTGTGTGCGGCAACCCCAGGGAGGAGGTTGGGGTTGCCGCAGTTACGCAAGATCCCGGGAGGAGGTAGGATCTTTCGCAGCTTGTTGGAGCATGGATGCTCCGAAGAAAAGGCGGCGACACGGGGAGGAGGATCGTGCCGCCGCAGATATGCCGAACCCCAGGGAGGAGGAGAGGGGCCCTGCAAAAAACCTTACTTGCCGTAAGCGGCCTCGAGGGCCACCCGGGTGATCATTGACCGGTTCAGGCCAAGATCCGCCAGTTCTCGCGTGGTCAGACCGCTGAGTTCGCGTATGGTCCGGGTATAGACCGAACGACGATGCAAAGCGTCCTTGAAGCGGGCGACAATTCCAGTGCCAGCCGACGCAAGAGCGCGCGGAGCGACGGAAGAGTTGGAAGCTGCATAGGCCATTTCAGTTCTCGATCTTTCACTGTGTCGGGGCATCGTCTTGGTGATGCCCGTTCTGTTGAAACCAAGATGGGCTAAATGCTGCATCTGCACAATAGCCGCGCGCGTCAATGCTGCCTTGCAGCAAGCGCATGGCTGACGCTGCGGAAATTGTCATTGATTTGTCGTGACTTCGCACAAAATTTGCGCGTCTTCTGCACGGCCTCTTGTCGTTGGGGCCAAACAAGATGACCTATGCGGTCAAAGTGACGCCGCTGCTGCGGGAACTGGCAATAAGGGAACATCACATGGCTGTTGGGCGCGAAGACGTACTGAGGGTGTTGTCGGGCATTGTGCTGCCGCAGGGTGGTGATCTGGTGTCACGAGACATGGTGCGGGCCTTGTCGGTGGACGGTGATCAGGTAAGATTCGTCATTGAAGTGTCGGGCGCCGCAGAGGCCCGCGCACTGGAACCCGCCCGCGCAGCCGCCGAGTCGGCAATCCGCACGATGCCCGGCGTTGCGGGTGTGTCGGCGGTCATGACCGCCCCCGCAGGCCCCAAGGCGCCGCCACCGGACCTGAAGATCGGGCGTCACCCGACACCCCAGACCGGCGGCCCGACCGGGGTGCCGGGGATCGCGCGCATCCTGGCGGTGGGATCGGGCAAGGGCGGGGTTGGCAAGTCCACAGTATCGTCGAACCTTGCCGTGGCTTTGGCGCGGCAAGGGCGCAGGGTCGGGTTGCTGGATGCCGACATCTATGGCCCCAGTCAGCCGCGCATGATGGGGGTCAGCGCGCGTCCCGCCTCGCCGGATGGCAAGACCATCATTCCGTTGCACGCGCATGGCGTCACCATGATGTCTATCGGTCTTATGCTGAAAGAGGGCGATGCCGTGATC
>JAUSPL010000515.1 GCA_030656535.1 Gemmobacter sp. | reverse complement strand
CCGGACAGGTCCATAAATGACAAGTTTGGTCAGAAACTGGATTTCCTGTCCGAGATGCGTGACTGGTTCCATTGGGATCGGCCCGACCGCGCGATCCTGGTCGGCGATCTGAACATTGCCCCGCGCGAGGATGATGTCTGGAGAGACAAGGACCTGCTGAAGATTGTCAGCCACACCCCGATCGAGGTCGAGGCATTGGGCGCAGTTCAAGACGCTGGAAAATGGGTCGACATCACGCGGCAAGATATTCCCGAGGGACCGCTGTATTCTTGGTGGTCCTACCGGGCCGCAGACTGGGACACGGCAGACAAGGGACGACGACTGGATCACATCTGGGCCTCGCAGGACATCGCGAACGCAGGCCATTCCAGTCGGATACTGCGACCGGTGCGGGGCTGGACACAGCCCAGCGACCATGTGCCGGTCTTTGCGACCTTTGACCTGTAACGGACGTCCAGCGTCGCAAACGCGGGGACGCCCATGCCAACTTGCGCCGCGCCGGACGCTTAAATCCGGGCGGCAAAGCTTGCCCCCCTTGGCAGCGCGACCTCGCAAGCGCATATAAACGGCAACAGATAGCGGAGGGCGACATGCTCGGATTGGGCGATACGAAACCGAAACAAGACCTGACGGGGCTGATCACTGACGGCTCTGAACAGACTTTCATGCAAGACGTGATCGACGGCAGCAAGGAAGTGCCGGTGATCGTCGATTTCTGGGCTCCTTGGTGCGGACCGTGCAAGGCGCTTGGCCCCGCACTGGAAGCGGCCGTTACTGCCGCTGGCGGCAAGGTCCGCATGGTCAAGATCAACGTCGACGAAAACCAGGCGCTGGCCGGGCAGTTGCGCATTCAGTCCATTCCGACCGTGATGGCCATCTTTCAGGGTCAGCAGGTCGACGGATTCCAGGGTGCTCTGCCCGCGTCCGAGATCAAGAAATTCGTTGAGAAGGTGGCGGCGCTTGCCGGAGATGGCGGGCTGACCGAAGCTTTGGCCGCTGCCGAGTTGATGCTGGAAGAAGGCGCCGTCGCCGATGCCGCCGAAACATTCGCCGCCATTCTGGGGGAGGACCCGACCAACGCCGCTGCTTTTGCAGGCGTAGCGAGGACCTGGCTTGCCGTGGGTGATCTGGACAAGGCCGAAGCGTTCCTGGCCACCGCCACGCCGGAACTTGTGCGCGCGGTAGAGGTCGAAGCGGCCAAGGCGCAGCTGGAACTGGCACGGCAAGCGGCCAAGGCCGGGCCACTGGACATCTTGCAGGCGGCGGTAGAAGCCGACCCGACCGACCATCAGGCGCGATTTGATCTGGCGCTGGCGCTGCATGCAGCCGGGCAGATAGAGACGTCGGTCGATCAATTGCTTGACCTGTTCCGTCGCGACCGCGAATGGAACGACGGTGCGGCCAAGGCACAGTTGTTCACCATTTTCGAGGCGCTCAAGCCAACGGACCCGATCGTTCTAAAGGGTCGTCGGCGGCTGTCGTCGATGATTTTTATCTAAGCCGATTGTCCGCCCGTTGTCCCGCACTAGGTAGAGCAAGATGAAAATCATCGGTGATCTGCCCGAAATCCTTCCTGTGTTTCCCTTGCCGGGGGCACTTATGCTCCCCCGGTCTCGGTTGCCGCTGCATATCTTTGAACCCCGCTATCTGGCGATGATCGAAGATTGCATGAAAACGTCGCAGCGGCTGATCGCATTGATCCAGCCGCGCGACATCCCAGGGTCCAGCGACAAGCGGCTTCAGCTGATCGGCTGTGCCGGCCGTCTGACCGGTTTTTCTGAAACCGAGGACGGGCGGTACATGATCACGTTGACCGGGGTGTCGCGCTTCCGCTTGATTGACGAGGTTACGGGGTTCACGCCCTACCGGCGCGCACGGGTTGACTGGACGCCGTTCGGGCGCGATCTGGGTGCTGCCGAAACTGATGCGGGCTTTCGGCGCACGCCGTTTCTGACGCTCTTGCGGCGGTATTTCGAGGCGATGGGTCTGTCAACAGATTGGGACGGTCTGGCCGAAGCCGAGGATGAGCTGTTGATAAACTCGTTGTCGATGCTGTGCCCGTTCGACAGCGAAGACAAGCAGGCGCTGCTTGAAGCGCCATCACTGGAAACCCGCCGCGAAACGCTGGTGACGCTGATCGAATTCGCGTTGCGGACGGGTTCAGGCGAAGAAACGATGCAGTAGGATGTCAGCATGACCGAAACGCCAGAGTTTGACCGCAGGATGCTTGAATCCCTCGTATGCCCCGTCACGCGCGGCCCCCTTGCCTATGACGTCGAGCGGCAAGAATTGGTGTCACGGGCGGCGCATCTGGCGTTTGCGATCCGGGGTGGGATTCCGATCATGTTGGTCAGCGAGGCGCGCGAAGTCGACTGACCCCGCGCACCTGCATTCCCTATCGTGGTCGGTGGATATGGGCGCTTTGAACCAAACCGAACCCGACCATCAGCACCATCATCGCGGACCCGCCATATGATACCAACGGCAGAGGCGACCCAACAACCGGGGCCAAACCCATGACCATGGCCATATTGACGCCAAAGTAGAAAAAGAACGTCCCTGCCACGCCCAACGTGACCAGCGATGAAAACCTGTCCTTGGTCTGCAATGCAGTTATCAGGCAAAACACCACGATCAGCGTGTACAACGCCAGCAACGAAAATCCCCCGATGAATCCAAATTCTTCGGACAGGGTGTTAAAGATGAAATCGGTGTGCTTTTCAGGCAAAAAGTTCAGTCGGCTTTGGGTGCCTTGCATGAACCCCTTGCCCGTCCACCCCCCCGAACCCAGCGCGATCTTGGCCTGGCTGATGTGGTAACCCGCGCCCAATGGGTCGGACCCCGGGTCCAGAAATGTGTCGATGCGGCGGTACTGATAGTCCCGCAAGAACTGCCAAGGGGTGCCCCGGGTCATGAATACCGATGACACCACCCCGACGCCCACTGCCAACCCGGTCGCAAAGTACAACCAATGTACCCCCGCGACCAGCATCACCACTGCGCCGCCCCCGACCAACATCAACGCTGTGCCAAGGTCAGGCTGCTTCATGACCAACGCAGTCGGAAACAAGATAAGGACCACCGGGATAAGTACCCAAATCGGACGTGAGGTCTTTTTGAGGTCGAGCCAGTCGTAATAGGCCGCCAACAACATGACCAACGTGATCTTCATCAGCTCGGACGGTTGCAGACGCATGAATCCGATGTCGATCCATCGCTGCGCCCCCATTCCGACCGAGCCGAACAGGTCAACCCCGATCAACAGCACCAGCGATATGGCATAGGCCACCCCCGCCATGTTGCGCCAGAACCATATCGGCACAAAGCCGACCGCGAACATGACCACAAGGCCCATCGCGAACCGCTCCATCTGCGGTTCGGCCCAGATTTCGATGTGCCCATCGGCAACCGAGTACAGCATCAAGAACCCGACCGATGCGACCGCCGACAGCAACACGACCAAGGCCCAGTTGACGTGCAGGGCCTTGCGAAACCCCGAAGGGACCCGCTTGACGGTATATTCAAGATAGCTCATGCGGCGCGCTCTCCCTAGGCCCGGTTGAGGGTGGTTCCACCACCCTCAATGTCCCGCAATTTCAGCTTTTTGCGCTCGGTTTCGATGCGGTTCCGCTGGCTGGCGGGATAGGCGGACATGGGGGGAAATCCGCCATGCAAAGCCTGCAACAGGATATCCCGCGCAATGGGGGCGGCAACGGTAGACCCACCACCCCCATGCTCCACAACCAGTGCCACAGCCACTTGGGGCGCTTCCAGCGGGGCAAAGGACACAAACAGCGCATGGTCGCGCCGATCCCAAGGCAACTGATCGTTCCGCAAGACACCACGCGCGCGCTCGGCGGTCGAAATGTTGCGAACCTGGCTCGTGCCGGTCTTGCCTGCCATTCGCATCGCCGGATCTTCGATCCGCGACGAATAGGCTGTACCTGTCCGGCTGTTCATCACTGCGTTCATACCGGCCCGGACCGCGCGCAAATGTTCAGCGTTCAAACCCAGTGACGCGACGGGCGCGATATCGACGGGAACCCCTTCGATTGAACGCACCAATCGCGGCACAACAGCCCGTCCGGTGGCAAGCCGCGCCGTCATCACCGCAAGCTGCAACGGCGAGGTCAGAACATAACCCTGCCCGATCGAGGCGTTGATGGTATCGCCGATCCGCCATTCCTGACCGCGCTTTTCACGCTTCCAGTCCTTGTTGGGGTTCAGCCCTTCGGAAATTGCGGACATCGGAAGATCGTGCCGGACACCCAGCCCAAGCCGTGAGGACATGACCGAAATCGCATCGATCCCGCAGCGTTGGGCGACATCGTAAAAATAGACGTCACAGCTTTCCGCAAGCGCGCGTTGCAGGTTGACCCCGCCATGGCCGCCGCGTTTCCAGCAATGGAACCGCCGCCCGCCCGAATCGTAGTGCCCAGGACAGCGCACTGTCGTTTCGGGCGTGATAACGCCTGCCTCGAGCGCCGCAAGAGCCGTGACCATCTTGAACGTGGACCCGGGCGGATAGGCGCCCTGCACCGATTTGTTCGCCAGCGGGCGGTGATCATTTTCCGTCAGCAACCGGTAATCGGCGGTCGAGATCCCGCGCACGAAAAGGTTGGGGTCGAACGACGGCGCCGACGCAATCGCCAGAATGTCGCCGGTATTCACCTCCATCACCACGGCAGAGGCGCTTTCGTTGCCCAATCTTGCCTGCACATAGTTTTGCAGACCGGCATCGACGCTTAGCCTGATGTCGCCCCCGGCATCGCCTTCCTGGCGGTCCAGTTCCCGCATCACACGGCCGACGGCATTGACCTCGATCCGCTTGCTGCCCGCCGAACCGCGCAAGGTCTGTTCCATGCGCCGCTCAACCCCGATCTTGCCGATCTGGA
>JAUSPL010000513.1 GCA_030656535.1 Gemmobacter sp. | reverse complement strand
CGTTGAGGACATCATCGCCAGCCTGTCCGAAACCCTGGACCAAGGCATCGCCGAAGGGTCTATCGCGCCGGTGCAAGACAGCAAGGCCCTGGCGCAATCCATCTATCACCAATGGCTGGGCGCAAGTCTTGTGGCGGGCCTGTCCCACGACGATCGCCCGCTGAAAGCGGCGATGGCCGCCACCGAACACGCAGTTCGCGCCGCGTAGTCACGTTTTTTCGACCGCGGCCAAAGGTCCGGTCCAATATTCAAAGGATACAGCATGAAGATCTTTTACAAAACCGCCGCCACCGCAACGGGCGGCCGCGCCGGCACCTCGACACTGGATGACAACAGCTTTTCGGTGCAAATGGCGGCCCCCGGCAGCGACAAAGCCGGGATGAACCCCGAACAGCTGTTCGCGCTTGGCTATGCGGCGTGCTTTGACAGTGCGCTGGAATTGACCGCAAAGCAGTTGAAACTGGCCGCCCCAGAGGCCCGGACCACGGTTCAGGTCGGCATCGGCCAGCGCCCCGAGGGCGGCTATGGTCTGGATCTGGACATCACCGCGCATGTGCCCGGCCTGAGCCAGCAAGACGCCCAGCGGTTGGTCGAAGCGGCGCATCAGGTCTGCCCCTATTCGCAGGCGACACGCGGCAACATCGACGTGCGCTTGCATGTCCTTACGGATGGAAGCTGAGCCATGAACAATTTTGATCTGCACAACCCTACCCGGATTCTGTTCGGCAAGGGTCGCATTGCCGATCTGGGCACCCAGATTCCGTCCGATGCCAAGGTGTTGCTGCTGTACGGCGGCGGCAGTGCCGAACGGACCGGCGTTCTGGCGCAGGTTCGCACGGCGCTTGGCGACCGTTCCGTGGTGGAATTCGGCGGGATAGAGCCGAATCCGCGCTATGCCACCGCCCTGAAGGCCGTCGATCTGATCGCCGCAAACGGCAGCACCTATCTGCTGGCTGTGGGGGGCGGGTCGGTCATTGACGCGACCAAGTTCATCGCGGCGGCGGCGAAATATGCGGGCGATCCGTGGGACATCCTGACCTCGCACGGGGGGGTTGTCGCAGCGGCGCTGCCGTTTGGCACGGTGTTGACGCTGCCTGCCACCGGGTCCGAGATGAACCCGGCTTCGGTCATCACCCATGCCGAAAAAGGCGCAAAGTTGCCGTTCATGAGCCGGCATTGCTATCCGGTGTTCTCGATCCTTGATCCTGAACTGACCTTCACCCTGCCGCCGCGCCAGATCGCCAACGGCGTCGCCGATGCCTTTGTGCATGTCATCGAGCAATACCTGACCTATCCGGTTTCCGCCGCCGTGCAGGACGGGTTTGCCGAATCGCTGTTGCGCACGCTGATCGATCTTGGCCCCAAGGCGTTGGAAACCCCGCTGGATTATGACATCCGCGCCAACCTGATGTGGACCGCGACGCTGGCGCTGAATGGCCTGATCGGGGCAGGCGTGCCGCAAGACTGGGCAAGCCACATGATCGGGCACGAAATCACCGCGCTGAATGACACCGACCACGCCCGCACGCTGGCTGTGGTGCTGCCAGCCCTGATGCAAGATCAGCGCGGACCCAAACGCGCAAAGCTGCTGCAATATGCGGCCAATGTCTGGAACATCCGCGAGGGGGATGACGAGGCCCGCATTGACGGAGCCATCACCGCCACGCGAGATTTTTTCCACAAACTGGGCATCCAGACCCGTCTGGGCGAGTATGATCTGGGGGCCGCTGACATCGACCGGATCGTGGGCGCGCTGCAAGATCACGGGCTGACCGCCCTTGGCGAAACCAAGGCCATCACCCCCGACACCGCGCGCCGCATCCTGCAAGCCGCGCTGTAGGGATGGTCACATGACCCAGAGCATGACCCCCAACCGGCAGGCAAGGCGTCCCTTGGGCGCGCTTGCCGCAGATACGCTGCGCCTTGTGGAAACCGGCACCCCCGCAGGCGACCGGGTGGCAATCTGCAGCGGTTGGCAGGGTTTCGCCCTGTCTGATGGCACGCGTCTGACCAATATTGGCTACACTTGAAAGGTACCAACATGAAAATCCTTATGATTCTGACGTCGCACGACAAAATGGGCGATACCGGCAAGAAGACCGGCTTTTGGCTGGAAGAGTTCGCCGCCCCCTATTACGTCTTCAAGGATGCGGGGGCGGACATCACGCTGGCCTCGCCCCTGGGCGGTCAGCCGCCGGTTGATCCGTCCAGCGATGAAGACGGCGCGCAGACCGATGCCACCCGCCGCTTCAAGGCCGACGCGCAGGCGCAAAAGCATCTGGCCAGCACGCTGAAGCTGGCGGATGTGACCGAGGCGGGCTTTGACGCGATCTTTTACCCCGGCGGGCACGGGCCGCTGTGGGATCTGGCCGAGAGCGCCGACAGCAAGCGCCTGATCGAGGCATTTGCCGCCGCCGACCGCCCCATCGGTGCCGTGTGCCACGCGCCCGCCGTGTTCCGCCATACCCTTGGCGCAGACGGCAAACCGCTGGTCGCTGGTCGCCGCGTCACCGGCTTTACCAACACGGAAGAAGAGGCCGCCGGTCTGACCAAAGTCGTGCCTTTTCTTGTCGAGGACATGCTGAAGTCCAACGGCGGTCTGTATGAAAAGGGGGCAGACTGGGCCAGTTTCGTGCTGCGCGACGGCAAGCTGGTGACGGGGCAAAACCCGGCCTCTTCGGCCAAGGCGGCTCAGGACGTGCTGGCGCTTTTGGCATAACCTGTCAGACAGGGGTGCGGCGCAGGAATTGCGCCGCACCCTTGCCACCTTGGCTTTGGGTGGTGAAACGCGAATACTAGGGCCCATTGCATGCGCACTCTTGTTATCGGTGGCGGGCTGTCGGGCCTTGCGGTTGCCCACGGCCTGCAGGGCAGGGGGCAGGACCATACCCTTGTCGAGGCCCGTGACCGGTTTGGCGGGCGCATCCTGACCGAGCCTTTCGGCGGCGCAGCCTTTGACCTTGGCCCTGCGTGGTTCTGGCCGGGGCAGCCCCGGATTGCGGCGCTGACGGATCGGTTGGGGTTGCAGAGGTTCGACCAATACGCCCAAGGTGATCTGATCTACGAGGATGCCCAGGGGCAGGTGCAGCGCGGGCGTGGCTTTGCGTCGATGCAGGGGTCATGGCGGCTGGTGGGCGGGCTGGACGCGCTGATCCAGACCCTTGTGCAGGGTCTGTCGCCGCAAGACCTTCGGCTGAACGCGGCTGTGACCGCGCTGGCGCAGACCGATGCGGGGATCGTTGCGACGCTGGCCACCGGGGACAGGCTGCACGCCGACCGCGTCGTTCTGGCGATGCCGCCGCGCCTTGTTGCGGACATCCGGTTTCTCCCCGCCTTGCCAGGTGCCGCCACGGCCACGCTGCAGTCGGTGACAACATGGATGGCCGGGCAGGCCAAGGCGCTGGCCGTCTATGACCGCCCCTTCTGGCGCGATGCGGGGCTTTCGGGCGATGCCACAAGCCGACGCGGACCGATGGTCGAGGTGCATGACGCCTCGCCTGCCACGGGGGGGCCTTTTGCGCTGTTCGGGTTCATCGGCGTACCGCCCGAGGGTCGGTCTGATGTGCCGGCCCTGCGCCATCACCTGATCGCACAACTTGTCCGGATGTTCGGCCCGCAGGCCGCGACCCCGGCACAGCTGTTCGTCAAGGATTGGGCCACCGACCCCTTTACCGCCACGCAGGCCGACCGAAAGCCGGTTCACGCACACCCGGCCTATGGCATGCCAAGGCCGCTGACGGCCCTGTGGGGTGGCACCCTGATCCTTGCCGGCACCGAAGTCGCGGCAGAGTTCGGCGGCTATCTGGAAGGCGCGCTGGAATCCGCCGAGGCGGCGCTTTTGACGATGAGGGTTTAGGCAGACCTGGCCGCCCGCCAAGCCGGGATGGTTGACACAACGCCGGGGTCCGCGCCGGGGTCCGCACCGTTGCGGCGCGAAAACACCGACGATAGGCCCCCCAGTCACCGGAACGTTTTGCGGGCAGGGCGGGCTGGGGCGGACTTGGCCTTGACGGGGCGGCCCTGCACTGGAATGAACAGTCAACTGCGGCGATCACCGAAAGGACGGCCGATGAAGTTTCGTTTTCCCATCGTCATCATTGACGAAGACTTCCGGTCCGAGAACACCTCGGGCCTTGGCATCCGCGCGCTGGCCGACGCCATCGAGCGCGAAGGCTTTGAGGTGCTGGGCGTCACCAGCTATGGCGACCTGTCACAGTTCGCACAGCAACAAAGCCGCGCCTCGGCCTTTGTGCTGTCGATTGATGACGAGGAATTCAGCCCCGGCCCCGAAATGGACCCGGTGGTGCAAAACCTGCGCGACTTCATCGAGGAAGTGCGCTGGAAAAACGCCGATGTGCCGATCTTTCTGCACGGCGAAACCAAGACCTCGCGCCACCTGCCCAACGCCATCTTGCGCGAGCTGCACGGCTTTATCCACATGTTCGAGGATACGCCGGAATTCGTCGCCAAGCACATCATCCGCGAAGCCAAGACCTATCTGGAAGGGATCAAGCCGCCGTTCTTCAAGCGGCTGCTGGAATATGCCGAGGACGGGTCGTATTCGTGGCATTGCCCCGGCCATTCGGGCGGCGTCGCGTTTTTGAAAAGCCCGATCGGCCAGATGTATCACCAGTTCTACGGTGAAAACATGCTGCGCGCCGATGTGTGCAACTCGGTCGAGGAACTGGGCCAGTTGCTGGACCACAACGGCGCCATCGGGGCGTCGGAACGCAACGCCGCGCGCATCTTCAACGCCGACCACTGTTTCTTTGTGACCAACGGCACCAGCACGTCGAACAAGATGGTCTGGCACCACACGGTGGCACCCGGCGATGTGGTCGTGGTGGACCGCAACTGCCACAAGTCGATCCTGCACGCGATCATCATGACCGGGGCGATTCCGGTGTTCTTGCGCCCCACGCGCAACCACTGGGGCATCATCGGCCCGATCGCCCGGTCGGAATTCGAACCCGAGGCAATCCGCGCCAAGATCCGCGCAAACCCGCTGTTGCAAGGTGTCGATGCCGATGCCGTCAAGCCGCGCATCATGGCCCTGACCCAATCGACCTATGACGGCGTTCTGTACAACACCGAAGAAATCAAGCGCCTGCTGGACGGCTATGTCGAGAACCTGCACTTTGACGAGGCGTGGTTGCCGCATGCGGCCTTCCACCCGTTCTATGGCACCTATCACGCGATGGGCCGCAAGCGCGGGCGCACGAAACATGCCGTCACCTATGCCACCCAGTCGATCCACAAGCTGTTGGCCGGGATCAGCCAGGCCAGCCACGTTCTGGTGCAGGATTCCGAAGAAACCAAGCTGGACCGGCATCTGTTCAACGAAGCCTACCTGATGCACACCTCGACCAGCCCGCAATATTCCATCATTGCCAGCTGCGACGTTGCCGCCGCCATGATGGAGCCGCCCGGCGGCACCGCGCTGGTCGAAGAAAGCATCCTGGAGGCCCTGGATTTCCGCCGCGCCATGCGCAAGGTGGATGACGAATTCGGCGACACCGACTGGTGGTTCAAGGTCTGGGGCCCCGAGGCCCTGACCGAAGAAGGCATCGGGCGCACCGCCGACTGGGTGCTGCGGCGTACCGATTCCGAAGGCGTGCAGCGTGATGGCGAAGAAAGCTGGCATGGCTTTGGCGACATGGCGCCGGGCTTCAACATGCTGGACCCGATCAAGGCCACGATCATCACCCCCGGCCTGAACATCGACGGGCGGTTTGATGCCACCGGCATTCCCGCGTCCATCGTGTCGAAATACCTGACCGAACACGGCGTTGTGGTGGAAAAGACCGGGCTTTACAGCTTTTTCATCCTGTTCACGATCGGCATCACCAAGGGCCGCTGGAACACGCTTCTGGCCGCGTTGCAGCAGTTCAAGGACGATTACGACCGCAACCAACCCCTGTGGCGCGTGATGCCCGAATTCTGCGCCAAGCATCCGCGCTATGAAGGCATGGGCCTGCGCGACCTCAGCCAGCATGTCCACACGCTGTATGCCAAATACGATGTTGCGCGGTTGTCGACCGAGATTTACCTGTCGGACCACCACCCGGCGATGACCCCGACCGCCGCGTTTTCGCATATCGCGCAGCGCAAGACCCAGCGCGTGCCGATCGACGAGTTGGAAGGCCGGATCACCACCAGCCTTGTGACACCCTATCCGCCCGGCATTCCCCTGCTGGTCCCCGGTGAGGTGTTCAACGCGCGCATCGTGGATTACCTGCGGTTCAACCGCGAATTCGCCCACGAATGTCCGGGGTTCGAAACGGATATCCACGGTCTGGTGCAAGAGGCCGACGCGGCTGGCGTGGTCAACTATTACGCCGACTGCGTGGCCGATTGACCCCATACCGGGCGGCGTGCGCCGCCCATTGACCCCGTGCGGGGCGGCGTCCGCCGCCCTGTGACCGCCCGAAGGCCCTGTTACGGATCGCCACGGGGTTTGACCGGGATGGGAAACCCGGTCAGCACCCGGAAATACATCGGCAAAAGCGCCGATCGCTCTTCCATCGTTTGCTGGATGCCCAGGGCGAAATAGCCGATCTGGTGGTAATAGGTGGCCCGCGCGCGGATCAGGGCCTCGGTTGGTTCATATCCTGCGCGCAAGAACAGAACCTCCAGCACCGACAGGCGGCGTGCGTCAGCATCCAGAACGGCGGCGGCAACGTCGGGCGCGGTCCGGGCCCAATCGCGCACCGCCGCATCCAGCTTGGGGTCAAACGACCCGTCCGCCCGCCAGATATCGAAATAGGCCAGCATCTGGTGGCGCGGGTCGGTCTGGTTGTTTTCGACAACCTCCAGAAACGGGCGGGTGTTGCGCTGTTCCCACAGGTGCAGCACGGCCGCCAGCAGGTCGGCGCGGCTGGCAAAGTGCCAATAGAAACTGCCCCGGCTGATGCCAAGATCGACCGCAAGGCGGTCAACCTTGACGTCCGTGATGCCCCCTGACACCAGCGCGTTCCGGGCCGCCTCGATCCAGTCCGCCCGACCGAGCGCAGCGCGTTTTTCGCCGGTCTCTGACGGGGGCAGCACCATTGCCTAGTCCTTTGCGGGGGGCGACACAAAGCCGTTCGCGATGTCACGCGCCCGGGCCGCCTGCGTACGCAGACCGGCGGGGCCATAGCCCCCACCCCCGGCCTGTTCCAGCCGCAGCCTTTGCCCCGGCTGCATCCGGTGTTTGCCTTGGCCGCTGATCTGGTGATCGTCGATCCAGTATTCGCGCCGGGCCCCGTGTTCGCCGCCAAACAGACCCTCGGCGGCAAACTGGGTCCGGTTGCCCATCGTGAACACCGTCAGATCGTGGCCGCTGTCATTGCGCAACACGATGGTCTGCCCCGCACCGCCGCGAAATTCGCCGTCCCCCCCGGAATCGGCGCGCAGCTGTTTGCGTTCCACCGTGATGTCACTCAGCGGCTCAAACAGCTCGATCGACATCGACCCCATGTTGGTGGACCCCGGCAAGGTCTGGCGTCCGTCCAGCCCCGCCATCGCGCCGAACCCGCCCGCCGCGAAATAGGTGGCCGCCATCGGCTGTCCGTCCACGGTCCGGCCCTGAAAGGTCAGAATGTCGATCAATCCGCTGGCCGCGCAAACCTGTTGCGGCAGGATCGGGGCCAGCGCCTCGAACACCAGCGGCACGATGAAATGCCCGATGGCATGACGCCCGGCAGACGGCGCAGGCGGCCGCGCATTCAGGATCGAATCCACCGGCGCCGACACCGTGATCGGGGTGGTTGCGCCGTCGTTGTTGGGAATGCCGGGGGTGGTCAGGCACTTGATCGCGTACAGCACCATCGCCTTGGTATAGGGAAACGGCACGTTGATGCCCGCGCCGATGCAGCCCTCGGTGCCTTCAAACGCCACCTCAAGCGTGTCGCCGCGTTTCGAGATCTGACAGCGCAAGCGGCGCACCTGATCCAGCGCCTCGACGTCGGCCTCGCTTTGGTAATCGCCATCGGGCAGGGCGGCCAGACAGGCGCGCACGGCGGCCTCGGTCTGGTCCAGGATCGGGCGCGCAAGGGGTTCCAGCGTGTCCAGACCATAGGTCTGCATGAAGTCGATGGTCTGGCGCACGACAACGGCGGTGCAGCTGACATTGGCATGGATATCGCCCAGCACCTGATCGGGCACCCGGACGTTCAGGCGGATCAGGTCCAGAATGTCGGTGTCCATCACCCCG
>JAUSPL010000512.1 GCA_030656535.1 Gemmobacter sp. | reverse complement strand
AGCTGGTCGGCAAGGTGCAAGAGAAATACGGAATCGCCAAGGAAGAGGCAGAGCGCCAAGTCGATGACTGGAGCAGCCGCTACTGAACTCTCTCTTGACATTGAACGATCCGGGTCGAGACCCGGATCGTTCGTGTTTGATTGAGAGAAGTACGGTCTGAGACAAGGATCGTGGCGCGCAAACCATTGATGGAAACATCTGTGACTCTCGCGCCAAACCCTGGTGCCGAGTAGGCACCGCCACACCATGATCTGCGTGGACTCAGACATCTTGATGGCCGGCCTTGGGCCGGATGCTTAGTGCCAGTTGGCTCGGAATTGCGCTGTCCCCAACCTGCCACGTCTTTTTCATCAACCTGCACGGCTTCGGCCGTGTTTTTTTGTGTCCGGCCTCAGGCTTTGGGCTCGCGGTGGTTTGATCCGAAACGCGTGTTGCCACTTTGGGCATCTTTGCCGCCCCTTTCTGACTGGCACACCACAAATTGCCCGGACATCGCCCCCTATCGGACGCTTGGCAGAGCTTTTCATCAGCGCATCCACCGCGTAGCTTGAAAAAGACTTTTCATGGAAAGCCCCTATGCCCGACCAGCCGTTCTTGACCCGCCTGCGCGGCGCGCTGCAATCGTTGCACCCAGCAGAGCGAAAGCTGGGCGACCTGCTTGCTGACTTTCCGGGCGAGCTTGCCAGCTATTCGGCATCTGAATTGGCAAGGCTTGCCGGTGTGTCCAATGCGACCGTCACCCGTTTCATACGCAAGCTTGGCTATGACAGCTATGAAGAAGCCCGTCGTCACGCCCGCGAAGGACAGGAATCCGGATCGCGGCTTTTCCTGGCGCATCCGGGTGGGACCTCTGTGCCAGATCTGGCTGCCAGCTATGCCGAGCGTGATTCGGAGAACCTGCGTCGGACCTTGGACGGGCTGGATATGGGGGCGATCAACAGCCTGGCGACTGCGCTTCTGGGCGCACGCCGGGTCTGGCTGATCGGGTACCGCGCAGGACATCCGTTTGCGACCTATATGCAGTGGCAGTTGACCCAGGTCATCGAAGATGTGGTCGCCATTCCCGGCGGCGGTCAGACGATGGGCGAGCATTTCGTCAGTATCCGGCCCACCGACGTCATGATCGTTTTCGGTCTGCGTCGCCGCGTGGCCCAGATGGAAGATATCCTGACGCTGGCCGAAGACAGCGGGGCGGCGCTGGCTTACATCACCGACGAAGGCGCCCCGCGCCGCAAGGGTGCCAAATGGCATTTCCATTGTCATACGTCGTCCGTCGGGCCGCTGTTCAGCCATACCGCCGTAATGGGTCTGTGCAATCTGATTGCGAATCAGACCATCGAACTGGCCGCACAGGCGGGCCGCGCAAGGCTTGCCTCGATCGAGCGGTTCAACGACGCACTGGGCGAACTTTAGCGGCAGGTCGCAAAGCGCCCGGATTTCGAGATTTTTCGCCTACAAATGCGACACCTTTTGTTCGCCCAAGATGAAAAAATGTTTTCTCTTGGCGGAAACATTTGCACGCCGAGAGAAAATGGATTTTCATGTAAGCAAGAAACAAAAAAATAGAGTTTCACACCCACTGGGCACGCCATGCTCCATCAGGAAGGACTTTCCATGCTTCGCACCCTGCTTTGTACCGCCTTCGCCTTTGCAGCCGCTTCCGTGGCGACCGCCGAGACCGTGACACTCCGCGTCTTGGGGCAACCCGCCGGATCGGGATTGATCCAGCAGCAGAAAGAACAACCCTTCTTTGAATCGTTGGCCCAGACCTCGGGTCTGGACATTCAGGTTGAATACCTGCCGATCGACGTCGCGGGAATTCCCGACACAGACGGGATGCGCGTGTTGCGGTCGGGTCTGTTTGATATCGTATCCATCCGCGGATCCCAGGTCAGCCGGGATGAGCCTACGATCCTGGGGCTTGATCTGGTGGGGCTGAATCCGACCTTTGCGGACGGCAAGACCAACACAGCCGCCTTCCTGCCCACCGTCGACAAGGCAATCCAGGCCAAGTTCAACGCCAAACTGCTGGGCGTCTGGCCCGCCGGCCCGCAGGTGATCTTTTGCAAGCCCGAGGTCAACAGCCTGGCCGACCTGAACAACAAGAAGGTCCGCGTCGGGGATCAAAGCGCCGCTGCCTTCGTGGCGCAGTTCGGCGCGGTGGGTGTTCCCTTGCCCTTTGGCGAGGTGCAGCAATCGCTTGCACGGGGCGTGGTGGATTGCGCGATCACCGGCCCGTCCTCGGCGAACTCGGGCGGATGGCCCGAGGTGACGACAACCGTTCTGCCGCTGGCGCTGCAACTGGCGATGAACGGCTATGCGATCAACCTGAACAAATGGAACAGCCTGCCACCCGAAGTGCAGCAAGGGCTTGCGACCGCAATCAGTGGGCTTAACGCTGATATCTGGGACTATTCAGAGGAATTGTATTCCGATGCGATGCGCTGCAACACCGGCGCGACCCCTTGCGAACATGGCACATCCTATGCCCTGAAGGCTGCGCCCGTGTCCGACGCCGACCTCGCGACGGTCAAAAAGGCATTGATAGAAACCTCCCTGCCGACTTGGGTCAAGCAGTGCAACGCCGTGAACCCCACCTGCGAAGCAGACTGGCAAGCCAGCGTCGGCGCCGGTCTCTGACCCCAACACAGGAGGAGCGGTGATGCAGGTGTACTCTCGGGGCGCAGCCCTTGTCTTTGGCATCCTGATGACGGTGCTTTGCGTCGTCATCGCCGCCGAAACAATCATGCGAAAGTTCTTTTCCCATTCCCTTGCCGGGGTAGACGAACTGTCGGGCTATGCAATCGTGGTTGGCGCCCCGCTGGCCTTCACAGTGGCACTGATCGAGCAGTCCCATATTCGCATCAACCTGCTTCATATGAGACTGCCCCGCCGGGTTCAGGCGGGGCTGAATGGTCTGGCGGCCGTTTCCCTGGCCGCGCTTGCGGTGTTCTTGCTGATCTTCACGGTTCGCACGGTTCAAGAGACCAATCTGTATGGGTCAACCGCACAAACCCCCTGGGCCACGCCCCTGATCTGGCCGCAGGCAATGTGGCTGATCGGGATGGTGGTTTTTGCACTTGCGGCTGTTTTGCTGGCGATCCGCGCCATGATGCACGTCCTGAGGGGCGAAACGGACAAGCTGATCGCTGGCTTCGGACCTGACTCGGTCGAAGTTGAGCTGGCAGCTGAACTTGAAGATCTTGGGCGGAGAGAGACATGAGCATCACCGTCATTTTTGCAGGCTTTCTGATCATGCTGGTGCTGATGTTTCTCAGCATGCCGGTTGCGGTTTCGATCCTGTCAGTCGGCGCGGTCGGCGGATATCTGGCTTATGGCATGCCCTTGGTTGAAACGATGGGTGGCGTGGTCTGGGGCACGCTCAACAATCCTGTCATGACAGCCATTCCGCTTTTCATGCTGCTGGGCGAGTTGTTGCTGCGCGGCGGCATTGCAGACAAGATGTTTGACGCGCTGGCGGTCTGGTTGGGTCGCCTGCCAGGGGGACTGCTGCACACCAACATCGGCACTTGCGCGCTGTTCTCGGCGACCTCTGGATCGTCTGTGGCGACGGCGGCGACGGTCGGAACCATCGCCCTGCCCGCGCTGGCCGCGCGCAACTATCCCATTCGGCCCGCCTTGGGAACGCTGGCGGCGGGGGGAACCCTGGGCATATTGATCCCCCCCAGCGTCAACCTGCTGGTTTACGGATCGCTTGCGAATGTGTCCGTCGGGCAGTTGTTCATTGCCGGCGTTCTGCCGGGTCTGACGTTGACACTGCTGTTCTCGCTCTACATAGCCATCGCTTATGGCAAAGCGGGAAAAAGTGGGCCGCAGATTGTCATTCCACGCGCCGAAAAGCTGCGGTTGCTCAGGCATCTGATCCCGCCTGCGGTGATCTTTGGCATCGTGATGGGGTCGATCTATGGCGGCTTTGCCACACCGACGGAATCTGCCGCATTGGGGGTGATCACGGCATTCCTGTTTGTTATCGGCAACAAGCGGCTGACGATGAACCTGCTGATGACCTGCTTTACCCAATCTGCGCGCACCAGCGGGATGGTCATCCTCGTGATCGTCTGCGCGCTTTTGCTGAACGTCACCTTGTCGATGACCGGCGGCACGCAAGCCGTGACGCGCTGGATCACGTCACTTGGCCTCAGCCAGATGACCTTGCTGCTTTTGCTGGTCGTGTTCTACGTCATCTTGGGCATGTTCATGGATGCGATGTCGATGCTTGTGCTGACAGTGCCGATTGCCGTGCCAATGGTCGTCGCGCTGGGGGTTGATCCGATCTGGTTCGGCATCTTTGTGGTCGTTATGTGCGAAATCGGTCTTATTACCCCCCCGGTCGGCATGAACCTTTTCGTGGTTCAGGGCATCCGAAAGGGCGGTGGCAGCTTTAATGATGTGGTGATGGGGTCATTGCCCTTCGTGTTCATCATGATCGCGTTTGCCGGTCTGCTGATCGTCTGGCCTGATCTGGCGCTCATGCTGCCGAACATGGCGGCGGGTCGGTGACAATGCAGGGGCCACCCGTGGATGGTTCGGCAGGGGCCTTGCGGCGCCTGCTGATCGTGAACCCAAATACGAATCCCGCTGTAACCCAGCTTGCACGTCAAGCCGCCCAGCGGGTGCTGGGTCCACATACCCTGGCCAAGGTGGTTCAGTCCGCCGCTGGCCCCCTGTCCATCGAAACATTTGCCCATCGCCAGGTGGCAGAACCCATGACGATCGAGGCATTGTCGGGCCATCCAGGGTATGACGCGTATGTGGTGGCTTGCTTTGACGACATCGCCCTGCGCGCGGCACGCGGTTTTCTGAACGCCCCGGTTGTCGGCGCCGCAGAGGCCGCAATCGCGGTGGCGCGGCTCCATGCATCCCGGTTCGCCATCGTGACAACCGTTGAAACAATGGTGCCCGGCATCCGCGCCTTGATCGCCGGGCTTGGCGCGACCGAGATTTGTACCGTCCGCGCAACCGGCGTCGGTGTTGCCGCCGCGGCGCAAGTGTCGGACGAAGTGGAATCGCGCATCGCCCACGCCATCATCAGCGCGCGCGATATTGACGGTGCAGGGGCCATCATCCTGGGGTCGGGGGGGCTGTCGGGCCGCGCCGCAGACCTTTCGCGCAGCTTTGGGCTGCCCGTGATCGACAGCATCGAAGCAGCCATCGCAATGGCAGAAGTGGCAGCAAGGCTTTCGCGGCCCTCCAGATCACCGGGCGCGTCAGATCACACTCCGGGCCAATAGCGGTCCGTGATTGATCTGGCTTTGGACACCAGCGGAAGGGACATTTGCCGCTTTCAGCCGAGGCTGTGTGAAAACCCCCAGACATTGTATGCTTCCTGCGATACAGGAGTGTATTTATGTCAGGTTTCATTGAAGGGGTAGACCGGGATCAGGTGACGCTGTTTCCAGACCGTCTTGAGGACTGGATTGAGGACGATCATCTGGT
>JAUSPL010000481.1 GCA_030656535.1 Gemmobacter sp. | reverse complement strand
CGGGTAGCAGCGTGGCAGAAACCACTGTGCCACAGGGCATGGAATCGCCGCTTCGGCGCAAAACAGGCAGGCAGACGATCATGCGTTCAGGGCCAATGTCCCCACATGGAACGACGACGCCCGGTGCCGGACATCGGTTCTTGTTCTTGCAAGGGCCGCATGGGCCGTTCTTTGACGGGCTGGCGCGGATCTTGCGCGCGTCGGGCGCCGAAGTGTGGCGTGTGGGGTTCAACCGGGGCGACGATGCGTTCTGGTTTCACCGGGCCAGCTATATCCCCTTTACTGCCCGCCCCGACGACTGGCCCGCCACGTTCCGTGCGATGGTCGGTGCCATGAAGATAACGGACATCGCGCTTTATGGCGACACACGCCCGATCCATGCACAGGCGGTGGCCATTGCGCGCGAACTGGGCCTGACCGTGCATGTGTTCGAGGAAGGATACCTTCGGCCCTATTGGGTGACCTACGAACGGGACGGATCAAACGGCCACTCGCGGCTGATGACGATGGCCGTGCCCGACATGCGGGCGGCGCTGGCCGATGCCGACACCGACCTGCCCGACGCCCCCGCGCGCTGGGGTGACATGCGGCAACATATTTTCTATGGCGCGCTGTATCACTGGTTCATTCTGACCCGAAACGGCGCCTATCGGCATTTCAAACCGCACCGCGATGTCAGCGTGATGCAAGAGTTTCGGCTTTATCTGAAGCGCCTGGTGTTGATGCCGGTCCACCGGGTCGAACGCGCGCTGGCGACCTTTCGCATCCGCAATGGTGGATTTCCCTATCATCTGGTGCTGCTGCAACTGGAACATGACGCCAGTTTCCGCATGCATTCACCCTTTGCGTCCCTGACCGAGTTTATCGGCATGGTACTGGACGGGTTCGCCAAAGGCGCACCCCGGCATCATCATCTGGTGTTCAAGGCCCACCCGCTGGAAGACGGCCGCGTCGCCATCAGCCGCGAAATCAAGGCCCGCGCGACGGCGCTTGGTGTGGCGGACCGGGTGCATTTCGTGCGGGGCGGCAAGCTTGCAGGGCTTTTGAACCATGCGCGCACTGCGGTCACGGTCAATTCCACGGCCGCACAGCAGGTGTTGTGGCGCGGACTGCCGCTAAAAGTCTTCGGGTCTGCGGTCTATTCCAAGCCAGAGTTTGTGTCAGCCCAGCCTCTGGCGGAATTCTTTGCCCACCCTACCCGGCCTGACAGCCGCGCTTATCGGGATTTCCGACAGTATCTTCTGGAAACGTCTCAGGTTGCGGGCGGATTTTATTCGTCGCGCGGCAGGCGCGAATTGCTGCGGCAGGTCGTTGACATGATGCTTGCCCCCCAGGACCCCTATGACGCGTTGAAATCGGGAAACGCGGCACCACGGCAACAGTTACGCCTTGTGACATAGGAAGGGTCTGCAATACTGGCGCAAAAGCCAAAGTTGCGGTAGCGTTACTTAAAAAATCAGAGGCAAATTCCGAAACAGGAGCCCGAGCAGTGAAATTTATGGTATCCAGGCGGGCCGGGCTCTTGGCCTTGCTGGCTGCATCTGTGGCCTTGACCGCCTGCGGTCTGCCCCGGTCCGGCCCAAACAAACGCGAAATCTTCGCGGGTTCGGTTCTGAAACAAGGCGACGCATACGTGGTGGCGGTGACGGATTCCGTGACACGTGCGACAGCGGTTGTGCCAGCCCTCGGATTTTCGTCCGGATTGCGCAGTGCGGGTGTGTCGGGGTCCGATACAATCAACGCGGGCGACGTGCTGAGCCTGCAGATCTACGAAAACGTCAAGGACGAGCCCTTGTTGTCCGTCGCGGGCGAACGGCTGTCCACGCTGACCGATGTACAGGTTGACGGCTCGGGTTTCATCTTTGTGCCTTACGCCGGACGGCTCAAGGCAGCGGGCCAGACACCCGAAAGCCTGCGGCGGCTGATCGCGTCGAAACTGGACACCCAGACCCCCGACCCACAGGTTTCGGTATCTCGGGTGGCTGGTGACGGGGCCACGGTGACCGTCTCGGGCGGGGTAGCAACCCAGGGTGTGTTTGCGATCGAACGGCCAACCCGGACCCTGACCGCCATGCTGGCCCGTGCAGGCGGAGTGGCGATCGAACCCGCTGTCGCGCAGGTCCGTGTGACGCGCGGCAACACCACAAGCAAGATCTGGCTGGAAGACCTTTACGCGAACCCCGGTCTGGACATCGCGATGCGCCCCGGCGACCGCGTCGTGATCGAGGAAGACAAACGCGCCTTTGTCGCAATGGGCGCGACCGGAACGCAAACCCGTGTCCCGTTCGACACGCAGACCCTGTCGGCCATCGAGGCAATCGCCACCGTGGGCGGGCTGAACACCAATCTGGCCGATCCGACCGGGGTGTTCGTGTTCCGCAACGAACCGCAGGAAATTGCGAATGCTGTCTTGCGCCGCAATGATCTGAAGGGTGACCAACGGTTCGTCTATGTGCTGGATCTGACACAGCCGATGGGTATGTTCCATGCCCGCGACTTTGTCATTCGCGACGGCGATACGGTCTATGTGACCGAGGCCCCGTTCGTACAATGGCAAAAGACGCTGACCGCCATCACGGGGTCGGCAACGGCTGCCGATTCGCTGGGCAGCATCGGGTCGGGCACAGGCGGCTGATCGCAGCCATGCCCGCACCAAGGCAGGACACAAACGCCGCCGGGGGCACCGCCCCCCGGCGGCTTTTTTGTTACGCGCCGGGGCTTTGGTTGCCGGGACGGGTGCGGCGCATCCTGACCTTGGCAGGGCTGCGCCCGGTGCCGGGGCACGCGCTGCACAAGCCAGGACCAGATGACATGGTCGGCGTCTGGGGGCACAGCCCGCTGACCCCGCGTGGCGAAGATGTGGCCCGCGCGTCCGGCGCCCCGTTGGTCCGGATCGAGGATGCCTTCTTGCGGTCCCTGCGCCCGGGTCGGTCGGGGGATGCGCCCTTGGGTCTGCTGATCGACCGCAGCGGAGGGGTGCATTTCGATGCCTCGCGCACGTCGATGCTGGAAGATCTGTGCAACGGTGCGCCGTTGGAC